>NZ_JBIVGD010000002.1:245746-446105 GCF_044748465.1 Paenarthrobacter sp. NPDC089988 | reverse complement strand
CCAAATGAACCAAACGACGTTTGAGTGGACGTGCCCAGAAGCCAGCCAAGGAAAGCCTCCAACTCCGCCCGGCGGCTCACATCAGGGCGTTCACCCGAGCGACTCGACCCGCAACTCAGACATCGATACCGCTGCTTCCCAGCAGAGGTCTTTCCGTTACGGACAAGCCCGTCACCGCACACCAAACATTCCAGAGAAATGCAAGCACCCCAGCCACACTAAGCTTCAAAAGCTTAGCCACCCCGGATTTCCCCACGCCGGCACTGGGAAGCACGCCCCTGCCATACACACGTTCTGTCCTATAACCCCCGCCGGAGCCCGCAGCACGGGTCTGGAAACGCAAGGCAGGGCTATCAGTTTGAGGCTTGCCGGAGGCCCGCGGCCAAAATGTCGGCCCCCGATCCTAGGCTGGGCACAAGTTGCCCGCCAGACGTTTCCAGCCAAAGGGGTTGCCGTGATTTGTTCGATTGTTCCGCCATACATGCTGCGTAAGCTTGCCGCCCGGAGTGAGCCGCGGCTCTGGGCCGTGGCAAGGGCTGCCAAGGAGTCCTTGCTCCATATCAAGGAACTGCAGGCAGTCCGTTCGGCTCCTGCACCGTCCGCACCGCCGAGCGCCCGGCAGGCCCAGCCGGGTCCACCCAAGCGGACCATCTACGACGCCGACACCTCGGAGAACCTTCCCGGCAAACTGGTACGCAAGGAGGGCGCTGCTGCCACTGGCGATGTCGCAGCGGACGAAGCATATGACGGCCTGGGCAGCACCCACCGCCTCTACGCGGACATCTTCGGCCGCGATTCGATCGACGGCGCCGGCTTGCCGTTGGACGCCACCGTCCACTACGGCAATCTCTATGACAACGCGTTCTGGGACGGCCGGCAGATGGTCTTCGGGGACGGCGATGGTGAAGTGTTCCAACGGTTCACCAAATCGGTCAGCGTCATTGGCCACGAGCTCGCCCACGGTGTCACGCAGTTCACTGCCGGACTTGCCTATCGCAACCAGGCCGGCGCGCTCAACGAGTCCATGTCCGACGTCTTTGGCGTGCTGGTGGAGCAGTACCTGAAGCAGGAGACCACCGCGCAGGCGTCATGGCTGATCGGTGAAGGACTGTTCACCGAGAAGGTCCAGGGCGCTGCACTGCGGTCCATGAAGGCGCCCGGCACCGCTTATGACGACGACGTGTTGGGCAACGACCCGCAGCCCGACTCCATGGACACGTACGTCCGCACCAGCGCCGACAACGGCGGCGTGCACATCAACTCCGGAATCCCCAACCGCGCCTTCTACCTGGTGGCAGCCGAACTCGGCGGCAACGCCTGGGGTGCCCCCGGCCAGATCTGGTACGGAACGCTGACCAGCGGCTCGCTGCCGCCTGCCTGCACGTTCGGCAAGTTCGCCAGGACCACCGTATCCACGGCGGAGGAGCTGTTCGGCGCCGGCTCGGTAGAGCATGACGCCGTCCGGAAGGCGTGGGACACTGTGAAGGTGAAGGTTTAGGCCAGCCGGTGGGATTGCACATTCCCTGCAGTCCCGCCCCGGACTGGCCGCCGCAGGCCAGTTAACGGGAAAGCAGCGGGACATGAAGATCACCGTCCAACGCAGCGGGGGCGTCGCCGCCATGACCCGCGTCTGGAGCGTCGAGGCCGTGTCCGCTGACCAAAAAGAGCGCTGGATGCCCATGGTCGAGGCCTGCCCTTGGGAGGAAGCCAAAAGCCAGCCCCGCGCGCTGAACGAACCCGACCGTTTCATGTACTCCATCCGGGCAGGGCAACGCCGCGCTACCCTGCCCGAGCGCGCCGTCACCGGACCGTGGCAGGACCTCGTGGAGTGCGCCAAGGCCGAAGGCGCCGAAACGCGTGGGCGCGTGGGCGGCCGCCGCTAATCCCCCGGCCGCCTCGGACGGCCGCTAGATTGCCTCGGCCAACTGCCCCCGGAAGGCCCTGCGGTAACTCTGGGGGCTCGTATCCAGTACTTTGGTGAAATGGTGGCGCAACAGCACCGAGTGCCCAAAGCCCGCCTCACGCGCAATCTCGTCGATGTTCAGTTCCGTGGTTTCCAACAGTTCCTGCGCGCGGAGAACCCGCTGGGAATTCAACCACGCGGCGGGTGTTGCGCCCGTTTCCGCGCGGAAGCGTCGGGCGAAGGTGCGCGGGGACATGTGGAGCCGCGCAGCAAGATCGTTCACGCTGTGCTCTTGGTCCAAATGCTCCACCATCCAGCGCAGGAGGGCTTCCATCGGCGCCGAGCCGCAGGTGGGCATGGGCCGGTCGATGAATTGGGCCTGTCCACCGTCGCGGTGCGGGGGGACCACCATGTCGCGCGCAATGGCTGCGGCCACGTTGGCACCCAACTCCACCCGCACCAGGTGCAGGCAGGCGTCGATGCCGGCGGCGGTTCCGGCGCTGGTGATGATGTTTCCGTCCTGGACGTAGAGGACATTTTCGTCCACGATCACCCCGGGATACCGGCTGGCGAGGTCCTGGGAGTAATGCCAGTGGGTGGTGCAGCGGCGCCCTTCCAGAAGCCCGGCCCGCGCCAAGGCATAGGCGCCCGAGCAGATGGACATCACCCAGGCCCCGCGCTCGTGCGCAGCGCGCAGAGCCGCATAGACAGACTCCGGCACCTCCTGGTCCCTGCCAAAGGGCGCCATGATCACCAAGTCAGCGTCAGCTGTCGCCTCCAAGCCAAGATTGACGTGGAGGGACAGCCCGGACTTCATGCGGACATCGCCGGGTTCGGGCGCACACACGCGGAAATCGAAGGCGGGAACACCGGCTCCCCTGTCCGATCTGTCGATGCCGAAAACCTCGAACGCAGTGCCGAACTCGAAGATGGAGAAGTCGGGGACCACTATCACGGCTACTGATGTCAACATCTCTCCATTGTGGCAGAAAATTGTTCATTTGGGTCGTTTCTGCCACTGTTTTCCCAGTGCCTGCAAGAGAAGGATGGAGGCATGGAAATCTTCGGAATCATCCTCTTCATCGTCCTCATCACCGCAGTTTCAGCCACCATCGCCGCCCTCCTGAAGGACGGCCGCGGACACAACCCGCCCATCTCCTCCAAGGAACCGTGGAGCGCCTTCGAGGCCCCCAGCAGCCCCTACTGGAACCCGCGGATCTACTGAGCCGCCGGCCCGAAACCCTGTCAAGGATCCACGCACGCCCCATCCATCCGGCGCCCGTTGGTTCACGGAGTTACTGCAGGACTCCATGAACTGACGGGCGTCCTTCTGCGCCTCCCCTGCCCCTGTGCGGCACACCGCCGCGTGGGCTAGATTCTCCTCCATGATCCAAACCTCCGCCCGGCTCCTCCAGTTGCTGTCCTTGCTCCAGGTCCGCCGGGAATGGACGGGTCCAGCACTGGCGGACCGCATGGGCGTCACGGAACGGACCGTGCGGCGGGACATAGACAAACTCCGCAACCTCGGCTACCCCATCCACGCTTCCCCCGGCATCGCAGGCGGCTACCAGTTGGGGGCCGGCGCCCAGCTTCCACCCTTGCTCCTGGATGACAACGAGGCCCTGGCCGTGGCGCTGGGGCTGAACTCGGTTGCCGCGGGACCGGTGGCAGGCATCGGTGAAGCCTCCGTCCGCGCGCTGGCGAAGCTTGAACAGGTGCTGCCTTCCAGGTTGCGCCCCAAGTTCGCCATGTTGAAAGCCGCCGTAACCACGCTTCCCAGCAACGCCGCATCCGTGGACCCCCAGCAACTTACGGCACTCTCCGCAGCCATTTCCGACCGCCGTTGCATCTCGTTCGACTACGTGAAATCCGACGGCGATGCGGCGCGGCGCCTGGTTGAGCCCTATCGCCTGGTGGACACGGGCAGGCGCTGGTATTTGGTGGCCTGGGACATGGATCGGGGCGACTGGCGGATTTTCCGCGCCGACCGGATGGCGTCGTTGCCCACGGAACGGAAGAAGTATGAACCACGGCCCCTCCCCGCGGAGGATCTGGCGGCCTACGTCCAGCAGTCGATCACGAGGTCTCCTTACCGTTTCGACGTCGTTGTGCGGCTGCGTGCCCCGCTCGCCGATGTTGCCGCCGTCGTGGGCCCGCACGTTGCGTCCCTCACAGCGGAGGGTCCGCAGTCAACCATTCTTCGGGCCGGTTGGGACAACCTCGCCGCACCGGCGGCGCATCTGGCCGCCCTGGACATGGATTTCGAAATCATCGGGCCGGCAGAGTTCAAGTCCTTTGCCCTGAACTTGTCCCGCCGGCTTGGCGCGGCCGCGGGGATATGACGGCGCCGCCGTTCCCGCGTGGTGCCCGGCAGTAGACTGGCATCAACCATGACACTTCATATTTCCTACCCCGCCGAGCTCCCCGTTTCCGAGCGCCGCGAGGATTTGATGGCGGCCATCGCCGCGAACCAGGTGACCATCATCGCCGGCGAGACCGGCTCGGGGAAGACAACCCAGATTCCCAAGATGTGCCTGGAACTGGGCCTGGGCGAGAAGGGACTGATCGGCCACACCCAGCCCCGGCGGCTCGCTGCCCGGACGGTAGCGGAGCGGATCGCCTCCGAACTCGGCGTGGACATCGGTGCGGAAGTCGGTTTCCAGGTCCGCTTCACCGGAGAGGTCAGTGCGGCCACGAAGGTCAAGCTCATGACCGACGGCATCCTGCTGGCCGAAATCCAGCGGGACAAGCTGCTGGGCAAATACAGCACCATCATCATCGACGAAGCCCACGAGCGCAGCCTTAATATCGACTTCATCCTCGGCTACCTGAAGCGGATCCTCCCCCAGCGCCCGGACTTGAAGGTCATTATCACCTCGGCCACCATCGACCCCGAACGCTTCGCCAGGCATTTCGGCACCGAGGACTCGCCGGCTCCGATCATCGAGGTCTCGGGCCGGACCTATCCCGTGGAAATCCGATACCGTCCGCTCTCGCAGCCAAGCGGTGGCGACCATGACACCGACGACGAACTCGAAGAGGACCGGGATCCCCTGGACGCCGTCTGCGACGCCGTGGACGAGCTCGCCCAGGAGGCGCCCGGGGACATCCTTGTCTTCTTCTCCGGCGAGCGCGAGATCCGCGATGCCGCCGAGGCACTCAACAGCCGGATCCAGGGAAATCGCCGCCTGGCAGGCACGGAGGTCCTCCCGCTGTATGCACGCTTGAGCCTGCAGGAACAGCACCGGGTGTTCAACCCGGGCGGCAAGCGCCGCATCATCCTGGCCACCAACGTGGCGGAAACCTCCCTGACCGTTCCGGGCATCAAGTACGTGGTGGACACGGGAACGGCCCGCATTTCGCGGTATTCGCACCGGACCAAGGTCCAGCGGCTGCCGATCGAGCGGGTCTCGCAGGCCTCGGCCAACCAGCGTTCCGGACGTTGCGGACGCGTCTCCGAGGGTATCGCCATCCGCCTCTACTCAGAGGAGGACTTCGAGTCCCGCCCGCAGTTCACGGACCCGGAAATCCTGCGGACCAACCTCGCGGCCGTCATCCTGCAAATGACCGCCATGGGCGTGGCCCGGGGTCCCAAGGACGTGGAAAACTTCCCGTTCGTGGAGCCGCCGGACTCGCGTGCCATTAACGACGGCGTCACCCTCCTCCGCGAACTCGGCGCCTTGAGCGCACCCCGGCAACAAGACGCCCAGGATCAGCCGGCCACGGTCCGGGGCGGGCACCGCCGCGGCAGCCAGGGCCGCAGCGGCAGTGGACTGACCGCCGTCGGGCAGAAACTCGCGCAGCTGCCTGTGGACCCCAGGCTCGGCCGCATGATCGTGGAGGCCGGGAAGCGCGGTTGTGTCCGCGAGGTCATGATCCTTGCCGCGGCACTGACCATCCAGGATCCCCGCGAACGCCCCACGGACAAGCAGCAGCTTGCCTCGGAAAAGCACGCCCGCTTCCGCGATGAAAACTCCGACTTCACCGGATACCTCAATTTGTGGAACTACGTGCAGGAACAACAGCGCGAGTTGTCCTCCACGCAGTTCCGCCGTCTATGCCGCACGGAGTTCATCAACTACCTCCGGATCCGGGAATGGCAGGACCTCTTCACCCAGCTTCGGCAATTGGCCAAGCGGCTGGGCATTACCTTGGACAACACCCGGGCTGCCGATCCCGTGGGCCACCACGACGGCATCCACATCAGCCTCCTGTCCGGCCTGTTGAGCCACATCGGCATCTACGACGAACGCAAGCGCGAGTACGCCGGCGCACGCGGCAGCCGATTCGCGATCTTCCCCGGCTCGGCGTTGTTCAAGAAGTCTCCTGCGTTCGTCATGGCGGCGGAGCTGGTGGAGACCAGCCGGCTCTGGGCCCGCGTGGCCGCGAAGTTTGATCCGTTGTGGGCCGAACAAGTGGCCCCGGACCTGGTCAAGCGCACTTACAGCGAACCGCACTGGTCATCGCGCCAGGGTGCGGTGCTGGCGCACGAGAAAGTCACCCTGTACGGGGTGCCGATCATTCCCAACCGCCGCGTCAATTACGGCCGGATCGACCCCGAATTGTCACGGGAGTTGTTCATCCGGCATGCACTGGTTGAGGGTGAGTGGCGCACGCACCACAAGTTCTTCCACCGGAACCGTGCACTCCTCCAGGAAGTCGAGGAACTGGAGACCCGCATGCGGCGCCGGGACATCCTGGTGGACGACCAGACGCTCTTCGAGTTCTACGATGCCCGCGTGGGCAAGGATGTGGTGTCCGAACGGCACTTCGACAAGTGGTGGAAGGAAGCCCGCCAAGCCGACGCCGCGTTGCTGGACTTCGATGAATCCTTCCTGATGACCGAGGACGCCGATGGCCTGGATGACTCGGCCTACCCCAAGGTCTGGGTTCACAAGGGATTCGAGCTTCCGCTGAGCTACGAGTTCCACCCGGTGGCGCCGGGTTCGGCACCCAATCCCTCGGATGGCGTCACGGCCGAAGTACCCGTGCTTTTCCTGAACCAAATGGAGGACGCTCCTTTCCGGTGGCAGATCCCGGGCCAGAGGGTGGACCTGGTCACCGCATTGATCAAGTCCCTGCCCAAGCAGGTCCGGAAGAACTTTGTTCCTGCCCCCGACGTCGCGCGCCAGGCAACCGCTGCCCTTGAAGCGGACTTCGACCCCGCCTCGGATGAGCTGGAAACCTCCCTCGAGTTGGTCCTGCGCCGGCTGAAGGGGCACATCATTCCGCCGGGTTCGTGGAACTGGGAGGCAGTTCCCCAGCATTTGCGGGTGAGTTTCAAAGTGGTGGACAGCCGCGGCAAGGTCCTGGGCGAAGGCAAGGACCTCGCGGACCTCCAGGAAGCCCTGGCCCCGGCCACCCGTCGCGCCATCGCAGAGTCGCTCGGAGCGACGCCGGCTACCACCCGGGCCTCGAAGAGCGGCCCGGCCCGCCTCGACGGCAAGGGTTCCCAACCGGCGTCCGCGGCTTCAAACACTCCGGGCAACGGCGCGGTTGCCGAGCGCGACGGCATCACGTCCTGGGATTTCGGCCCGGTGGAACGCCAGGTCACCAGGACCGTCAAGGGCCATGCCGTCACGGGCTACCCCGCGTTGGTGGACGAAGGATCATCCGTTTCCTTGCGGGTATTCCAGACGCGGCAGGAGCAGGAAGCTGCCATGCGTGGCGGAGTGATCCGGCTCCTGGCCCTCCGCATTCCCTCGCCGGACCGGTATGTCCTGGAACACCTGAGCAACACGGAGAAGCTGACCTTCAGCCAGAATCCGCACGGCTCGGTCAATGCCCTGATCGCCGATTGCGCCCTGGCCGCCATCGACAAGCTGACGCCCCAGGACCTTCCTTGGGACAAGGAAGCGTTCGATGCGTTGTACGAGGCTGTCCGTGCGGAACTGATCGATACGGTCTTCACCGTGACTGCCGTCGTCGAGCGCATCCTGGCCAGTACGCGCCGTATCCAGAAGCAACTGAAGGGCAGTGCCAGCCTCGCCCTGATCAGTGCCTTGAACGATATGAAGAGCCAGCTGGAGCAATTGGTCTTTCCCGGGTTCGTGGCACAGACGGGCTATGCCCAGCTGAGCCAGGTGCCGCGCTACCTGCAGGCCATGGAAAAGCGCCTCGAAAAGCTGCCCGGGAACGTCCAACGCGATGGCCTCAGCATGGCCGTGATCCAGGGCCTGGAAGACGATTACGACGACGCCGTCTCCGCGCTCCTGCCGGGACGCAGGATCGGCCCCGATTTAACCCGGGTGCGCTGGATGATCGAAGAACTCAGGGTGAGCCTGTTCGCGGTAGAACTCGGCACGGCCTATTCCGTATCCGAGAAGCGCATCCGGACAGTCCTCAACCAGGCCCTCGCACCGGCCTGATGGACCAGAGGCGTGACCGGCGGGCCATGCCGGAAAAGAAACCCGGTGGCGCTGAAACAGCACCACCGGGTTAAGAAGCAGGGATCAGTCCTCCGGGACCACGTCCCCGTGACCGGCGGAGCGGAGCGCCGCGCGCAGCTTCACGGCGGTGGCGTCCATGATGGCCGGGTCCGGATTGTGGTCCACGTTGTGCACCTCGAAGTCGGCCATCGAATAGGCCGGCCACACGTGGACATGGAGGTGGTCCACTTCGAAGCCCTCTATAAGGACGCCAACACGCTTGGCATCGAACACGTCTTCCTGTACCTTGCCGATCTTCTGGGCGACGTCCATGACCTTGCCCAGCAGTTCGGGGCTGGCATGGGTCCACGAATCCACCTCTTCGCGTGGAACCACCAGGGTGTGTCCGGACGTGATGGGCGCGATGGTCAGGAACGCCACCACGTCCGGGTCCTTCCACACGAAACGGCCGGGAATCTCCCCGTTGATGATTCTGGTAAACAGCGTGCTCATGTGTCTGCCCTTTCCGAAGGTTCCTGGAGTGTCGAAGTGTCCAGCACAAACCGGTATTTCACGTCGCCTGCCACCATGCGGTCGTAGGCCTGGTTCAGTTGATCGGCTCCGACGATTTCAATATCGCTGGCCACAGAATGGGCGGCGCAGAAGTCCAGCATTTCCTGGGTCTCGGCGATGCCGCCGATCAGGGACCCGGCGTAGGCCAGGCGGCGCCGGATCAAAAGCCCCGGGCTCACGGGCGGCATATCCTCCGCGGGCAGGCCCAGTTGGAACAGCGCACCGTCAAGGCGGAGCGTCTTGAAGTACGGGTTGAGGTCGTGGGGTGCGGCGACGGTATCAATGATCACGTCGATGCTCCTGTTGGCGGCTTCCATCGCTTCGGAGTCAGTGGACAGCACCACATGGTGGGCACCAAGCTCCCGCGCGGCCGCGAACTTGGCAGCGGAAGTGGTGAAGACCGTGACACTGGCACCCATGGCCTTGGCGATCTTGACCGCCATGTGCCCCAGCCCGCCGAGTCCAACGACGCCCACTGCGTCGCCTTCCTCGACGTCGAAGTATCGCAACGGAGAGTAGGTGGTGATGCCGGCGCACAGGAGCGGCGCTGCGGCCGCCGGGTCCAGCCCTTCCGGAATGCGCAGGACGAACCGGCGGTCCACCACCACCGAGGTCGAGTAACCGCCTTGGGTGACGGCGTCGCCGTTGCGGGGATCCTTGGCGCCGTACGTGCCAACGTTGCCCCGCTCGCAGTACTGTTCCAGGCCTTCCAGGCAACTGTCGCATTCGCGGCAGGAGTCCACCATGCAGCCGACGCCCACACGGTCGCCGGGCGCATAATCCTGCACCGCGGAACCGACCCGGGTAATCCGTCCCACGATTTCGTGGCCGGGCACCAGGGGGTACGGCGGGATGCGCCACTCGCCTCTGGTGGCATGGACGTCGGAGTGGCAGAGCCCGCAGAATTCGATCGCGATTTCCACGTCGTCTTCCTTGGGCGCCCGCCGGGAAACGGTCAGCGGCACCAGGCCACTCTCCGGCGACGTGGCACCATACGCAGCAGCGGGCAAGGAACCGGCGACCGACGGCGATGCTTCAGGGGTGATTGTTCTTCCAAGGGGCGGGGGCACAGGGCGTCCGGGGGTCATGCTTTGACGCTACTCCCGGCAGCGCTGCTGGTGCCACCCGGACCGGCGACGCCCTCCCCTTCGAAGGGGTGCTCACCGACAGCGACGGGATTGGCGTCGTTGTTCGACCATTGCGAAAACGATCCCGGGAACAACGCGGCCTGGAAGCCGGCGATTTCCAGGGCAGCAATCTGGTGGGCAGCCGTCACACCCGAACCGCAGTAGACAGCTACCGCGGATGACGCTCCGACGCCCAAGTCCTCGAATCGCTCCCTGAGTTCCGCGGCGGGCAGGAAGGTGCCCTCGGCGGTCACGTTGGCAGTGGTCGGCGCACTCACGGCACCCGGGATATGTCCGGCCCGTGGGTCGATCGGTTCCACCTCGCCCCGGTACCGCTCCCCGGCACGGGCATCGAGCAGCAAGCGGTCACCGTGCCATCGGGCAGCTTCGCCTTCGCCGATCGTCGCCATTTCGCCGTCGCCCAAGGTGACACGCCCGACGTCGGGAGTCACCTCGCCTGCCTCCACGCGGTTCCCTGCCGCACGCCAGGCAGCAAGGCCGCCGTCGAGCAGGTACACCGAGGAGACCCCGGCGTTTCGGAGCATCCACCAGACCCGGGCGGCCGCCATGCTGCCGCTGTTGTCGTACGCAACCACAGTGTCGCCGTCGTTGATGCCCCAACGCCGCGCGGCCTCCTGGAAGCGGGCCGCGGAAGGCAACGGATGCCTGCCCCGGGACGGTTGCGCATGGTCGGCGAGCTCGGTGGGAAGATCCACGAAGACCGCACCCGGCACGTGCCCGGCCACGTATTCGCTGTGCCCGTCGGTCCGGCCCAGGACCCACCGCACGTCCAGGAGCACAGTACGCTCTCCCGCCTCGAGGCGGCGTTGCAAACCGGCTGCGTCAATCAGGATCGCCATCATTCTCCTTCGATAAGCAGTTCCCTGCTGATGTCCGGTTCCAGCCTAGTCCGGCCGGCGGGGCGCAGCCGCCGGTAGGCTTGTCCGGTGAGCAATTCGTGCATTCAGGACAGGGCGTGGGCCCACGAGGCCATCCGCAAGATCGAGGCCGAAAACAACCGGTCGGCGGACACGCACCTCTATGCGGTTCCGTTGCCCGAACACTGGGGCGTGGACCTTTACCTCAAAGACGAATCAACCCACCGCTCCGGCAGCCTCAAGCATCGCCTGGCACGGTCCCTTTTCCTCTACGGCCTGGTCAACGGCTGGATCACCGAAGGCACCACCATCGTGGAAGCGTCCAGTGGCAGCACCGCCGTTTCCGAAGCCTATTTCGCGCGGCTGATCGGCCTGCCCTTCATCGCCGTCATGACCAAGAGCACCAGTGCCGAGAAGATCGCCCTGATCGAGGAGTTCGGCGGCGCCTGCCTGTTGGTTGACCATGCCTCGGAGGTCTACGCGGTTGCCGAACAGACCGCCCGGACGTCCGGTGGCTACTACATGGACCAGTTCACCTTCGCCGAACGGGCCACGGACTGGCGCGGCAACAACAACATCGCCGAATCGATCTTCGAGCAGCTGGGCCTGGAACGCCACCCGGTTCCGGAATGGATCGTGGTGGGCGCCGGAACCGGCGGGACCAGCGCCACCATTGGCCGGTACCTGCGCTACAACCGGCACAGCACCCGGCTGGCCGTGGTGGATCCGGAGAACTCAGCTTTCTACCCGGCCTGGCGGGACGGAACTGCGGGAACCGCTACCGGCCTGCCCTCCCGCATCGAAGGCATCGGACGCCCCCGGGCCGAGCCAAGCTTCGTCCCGGCGGTCATCGACCACATGATCCAGGTCCCGGACGCTGCCTCCGTTGCCGCTATGCGGCACCTGAACAAACTCACCGGACTGCACGCGGGACCGTCCACGGGCACCAATCTGTGGGGCGTTTGGCAACTGGTTGCAGAGATGGTGGCCGAAGGCAGGAAGGGCAGCATCGTCTCGCTGATGTGCGACGCCGGCGACCGCTATGCGGGCAGCTATTACGACGCCGGATGGCTGGCCGGCAAGGGATTGGACCCGGCCCCGTTCGAAACCGTCCTGGACAGGTTCCACGAAACCGGGGTGTGGAACAACGGGGCCTAGACCTCGACGCTCTCGCGTGCAGCCAGTGATGCGTAGGTGGTTCCGTACCGCGCACCGATGCGCGTCACATGGCCCTCAACCAGGCCACGGCCCAGGTGGTTGAGCAGGGCATCGTGGACGGGGAAAGCCTTCGGCGCACGGACCGCGATCACAAAGTCAACCACTTCGCCTACCTTGGACCACGGGGCGTGGATGGGCACCAGGAGTGTTTTGACATCGATTCCGTCCGGTACCACGAAGGAATCGCCAGGATGGAAGACGTTGCCGTCCACGAGGTAGCCGATGTTGGAGACCACCGGAATCTGGGAGTGGATCAACGCGTGCTGGCCACCAAAGGTCTTGATGTCGAAACCGGCTGCCTCGAAGGCCGAGCCGGGATCGACGGCGTGGATGCGGGCTGCGACGTTTCCGGCGGACGCCTCCTCCGCGGCCTTCTTCACCGTGTTGGCCACCCCCGCCGGAGCGTACAGCTCCAGTCCCCCGTTTGCTTCCATGGCCTCAAGGACCGCGGGCTGGTCTATATGGTCCCCGTGCTCATGGGTGATCAGTACTGCCTCGGCCCCGTCCAGGGCTTCCTTCGATTCGGAAAAGGTCCCGGGATCAATGACCAGGACGTGGCTGTCCTTTTCCAGGCGGACACAGGCATGCGTGTACTTGGTGAGCTTCATGGTCACAGCCTATGGTTCGCCGCAAAGGGTTTCCAAGCAGCCCGGCTGGTAAAATTGGGACTCGCCAGCAACCCAGGAAACGGAGCCCTCCACAATGCCACACGGCACCCAGTCAGCCACGAGTGGTCCTTCTGCGCCTGCTTCCGGTGGCGTCAAGGAACAGCGCGTCACCAAGCAACGCCTGGCGGTCAGCGCTGCGTTGGATGAACTGGACGACTTCGTCAGCACACAGGAGCTGTACCGCCTCCTGCAGAACAAGGGCATCTCGGTTTCGCTGGCTACGGCCTACCGCATTCTGCAGTCCCTCGCGGACGACGGCTTGATCGATGTCCTTCGCAACGGCGATGGCGAGGCCGTCTACCGGCGTTGCGCCGTCACCGGGCACCACCACCACCTGCTGTGCCGCAACTGCGGCAAAGCCGTGGAGGTCGAGGCGCCCGCCGTCGAAACCTGGGCCGCCCGCACGGCTGCCGAGCACGGCTTCACGGAAGTGGCCCACACCGTGGAGATTTTCGGACTATGCCCGGAGTGCACCGCCAGGAAGGCCAAAGGCAAGCTTTAGAGCGCCCTCGCCGGCTGGTCCCGGGACACGCGTCCGTTGAGTCCCCGCCTGGCCCGGACCCGGCCGATCACGCGGCACACCACGTAGATGAGGAAGGACAACGTGGTGACGTAGGGGCTGATGGGGATCCGGCTGCCGAGGGCCAGGAGAATTCCACCCACCGTGGCCGTGATGGCGAACGCGACGCTCAACAACACCACCAGCCGCGGTGACGTCGTCACCCGGAGGGCCGCGGCCGCCGGAGTAATCAGGAGCGCAAGCACCAGGAGTGCGCCCACGATCTGGATGGACAATGCCACGCTCACACCCAGGAGCACCATGAAGCCGATGGCGATCCCACGCACCGGTACGCCGCGGGCCTCGGCCATGTCCGGATCCACGCTCGCGAAACTCAAGGGGCGCCAGATCGCGGCAAGGGCAAGCATCACCACCACGGCGGTCCCGGCGAGGACCTGCAACTGGACGGTGTCCACGGACACGATCTGGCCGGTCAGCAAGCCAAACTTGTTGGCCGCGCGTCCCTCGTAGAGGGCCAGGAAGAGGATCCCCAGGCCTAGTCCGAATGGCATGATGACGCCGATGATCGAGTTCTTGTCCCGCGCCCTGACACCCATGAAGCCCAGGAGGACGGCCGCGGCCACGGAACCAATGAGCGAGCCGAAAATAATGTCGGCCCCTATGAGCAGGGCAAACGCGGCACCGGCAAAGGAAAGCTCCGAAATACCATGCACGGCAAAGGCAAGGTCCCGCTTCATCACAAAGGTGCCTACCAGCCCGCCCAGCAGGCCCAGGACGGCGCCCGCCCAGATGGAGTTCTGCACCAGCACCAGCAATTCGCCGTAGTTCTCGAAATTGAAGATCGTCTGCAGGACGCTTCCCCAGTCCATCAGAATTCCTCCCCGGAAGCCGCGTGGGCATCGGCGTGGAAGTGCGTGGTGGCGTCGGGAAGTCCCACGACGACGATCCTTCCGTTGGCGTGGATAACCTCCACATGGCTGTTGTAGAGATCCGAGAGGACTTCGGTGGTCATCACTTCCTGTGGGGTCCCCACCCGGAACCGGCCTCCGGCGAGGTAGAGCACGCGGTCCACGTAGTCGATGACAGGGTTGATCTCATGCGTCACGAATACCACGGCGCTGTTGCGGGAATGGCATTGCTCGTTGATGAGCGAACTGACGGCCTGCTGGTGGTGCAGGTCCAATGACAGCAGGGGCTCGTCGCAGAGCAGGACCTGCGGTTCGGTGGCCAAGGACTGGGCAACCCGGAGCCTTTGCTGTTCGCCGCCGGACAGTTGGCCCACCGGAACCTTGGCGTAGTCCGCGGCGCCCACCAGCTCCAGCAGTTCATCCACGCGCTTGTTGACGGCACGCGAAGCCAACCTGAGGCCCCATCGGTGTCCGTCGATCCCCAGACCCACAAGGTCCCTGGCTCGAAGGGGTGTGTCCGGCGCAAACGACTTCTGCTGCGGAATGTAGCCAATGCGCCTGCTCCCGCGTTCCACCGGGTGGCCACCGAGGGCCACGGTTCCGGAGTGCAGTTCCTGAAGTCCCAGGAGGACCTTGAGGAAGCTGGTCTTGCCGCTGCCGTTGGGCCCGAGCACGGCGAAGAATTCCCCCGGATGGATGTCGAGGTCAAGGCCTTGCCAGAGTGTCCTCTTGCCGAACTGCAGGCTCGCTCCGCGGAGGCTCACTACCGGTGTCAAAAGGTGTCCTCGATCCGTGCACGGCGCCAGGCCGTGGTAGTTGGGTGCCGCGATGGTCCGCGGGGTAAGTGATGGCAAGCGTGGGCCCCGCAGCCATCCTGATTATCTTAGGACGCTTGCGGGGCCCTCCGCGGCAAGGCGGCGCTGGTTGTCGAGACCTACTGCTTTGCCAGTGCCCCCGAGATGGCGTCGACGTTGCCGGCCATCCACTGAACGTAGTCCTTGCCCTCAGGGAGGGTCTCAGTGAAGTTCACTACCGGCACGCCGGCAGCATCCGCTGCCTTCTTGACAGCCTCTGTCTGCGGACCCTCGGTCTGCTCGTTGTAGGCCAGCAGCCTGACGCCTGAGACGAGGTCGGTGGTTTCCTTCAAGACGGAGGCGGGGACATCCGTGCCTTCTTCGACGGCGGCACTGTAGGCTTCCGGCGTCTTGTTCACCAGTCCGGCGGCTTCAAGGAGGTACAGGGGAACCGGTTCGGTGATGGCCACGGGCGCGTCTTGGTTGCTTGCCTTGAGGGCTTGGAGTTTTCCGGTCAGTTCCGCCAGCTTGCCTTTAAAGGAGTCTGCGTTGCTCTTGAAGGTGGCCGCCGATCCGCTGTCCAGCGCCCCAAGCTTTGCTGCCACGGCGTCCGCCAGCTTACCCATCGAGTCCAGGCTGTACCAGACGTGCTCATTGAATTCCCCATGGCTGTGGCTGTGGGCTTCGTCGGAGTGTGCCTCCTCGCTGTGGCCAGCCTCCTCCGGAGCCAGCCCGGACACCTCCACAGCGCTGATCATGTTGTCATGGCCAATGTTGGTGTCGTCGGCGATCTTATGCAGGAAGTCGTCGTAGCCTCCACCGTTCTCCACCACAAGCTTGGCCTTGGAGATCACCAGTTTGTCCTGGGCGTTTGCCTCGTAGGAATGGGGGTCCTGGCTGGTCTTGGTGATGATGGCATTGACGTTTACCTTGTCTCCGCCGATCGCCTTGACGATGTCCCCGTAGACATTGGTGGAGGTCACCACCTCGATCCCTCCGGACGACGACGGCGAACCCTCCCCGGCATTGCCGGCGCAGGAGGACAAGGACAGGGCAGCGGCAGCGGCCACGGCGACCATGGACAGGCGGACGGCGTTACGACGCACGAAAACCTCGGATCTACTCAAAATGAGAATCAAACACAACAAGTGGGATGACTTCATTGTAGCCATAAATAGGAATCATTCCTATTTAGGGGTGACTGGCCCCGCTTCCCGCGGATCGCCTGACGTGATGTCCGCTACGACGGCTGGGTGCCACCACCCAGGCGGCGGATCCCGGTGGCCTGGGTGGCGTCGCGGATTTCGCCCACAAGTTGCTCAATGACATCCTCAAGGAAGAGCACGCCCTGGGTATTCCCACCCGGTCCCACCACACGCGCCAAGTGTGAACCCGTCCGCTGCATCACGGACATGGCCCGTTCAATCTCGTCTTCCGGGGAAAGGTTCGCCAGCGAACGGATCCGCCCCTCGGCAATCGGGTGGCGGCGCCCCTCTTCCGGGATGGAGAGGATGTCCTTGACGTGCAGGTATCCGGCGAGTTCGCCGTCGTCGTCCACCATGGGGAACCGCGAAAAGCCGGTACGGCTAACCGCCTTCTCCAGATCCACAGGGGTGGAAGCCGGCTTGAGCACCACCAACTTGTCCAGGGGAACCATGATGTGGGACGCGGTGTGCTCGGAGAACTCCAACGCACCAGTCAACAACCCGGCCTCGTCATCCACCAGGCCGTGCCTGGTGGACTCCTGCACGATCGACTGCACCTCTTCCAAGGTGAAGGAGGATGACACCTCATCCTTCGGTTCGATCCTCATGAGCCGCAGGATGTGGTTTGCCAGCCAGTTCAGCGTCCAGATGATGGGTTTGACCACACGGGCAATGAACACCAGGGGCGGAGCCAGCAGCAACGCCGCCTTGTCCGCCACGGATACGGAGATGTTCTTGGGAACCATCTCGCCGAACGTCACGTGGAGGAAGGTGACAAACAGGAGGGCGATGGCAAACGCAATCACATCGGCCAACTCCACCGGAACACCCACCAGCTCAAGTGGTTCAGCCAGCAAGTGGTGGATTGCCGGTTCCGCAACCTGAAGAATCAGGAGCGAACACACGGTAATGCCCAACTGCGCGCACGCTAGCATCAAGGACACGTTTTCCATGGCAACAAGGGTGGTTTGCGCCCGCTTGGAGCCAGCCTCCGCCAAAGGTTCTATCTGGCTGCGCCGCGCGGACATGACAGCGAACTCAGCGCCGACAAAAAAGGCATTGCCAACCAGGAGGATGACGAGCCATACCAGGCCTGCCCAGTCGCTCACAGGGCCCCCGCCCCATGGGACTGGGCCCGGCCGTCGTCGGAGCCATCTGCCTGTTCCTCGATGTGGTGGAAGCAGATCCTGTCGATCCTGCGGCCATCCATCCTGGTCACCGTCAACGTCCCCCCGCCGGCGTCCACCACGTCGCCTGCTTTGGCAATGCGGCCCAGCTTGCTCATGACGTAACCGCCAACGGTTTCATAGGCTGCCTCATCAGGGACAGTCAGGCCGGGAATCTGCTCCGAAACTTCGTCCGGTCGCAGGAGGCCAGGGAAATACCAATCACCGGACGCGCTCTGGAGCAGCCCCGGACGGACCTTGTCGTGTTCATCGGACACTTCGCCCACGATCTCCTCCACGAGGTCTTCGAGCGTGGCAATGCCCGCAGTACCGCCGTATTCATCAAGGACGACGGCGAGTTGCAGGTTCCCTTCGCGCAGTTCAGCCAGGAGCGAGTCCAGGTGGATCGTCTCGGGCACGCGGAGGACTTCAGTCATGATCGCTCCGGCTTCCAGCTTTGCCCTGCGGTCGGACGGCACGGCAACAGCCTTCTTCACATGGACCACCCCCCGGATGTCATCCGCCGAGTCGCCGATCACGGGAAAACGTGAATATCCGGTGCGGCGGGCGGCATCGAGGATATCGGTGACGGGCTGCCCGGCATCGATGGTTTCCATGCGGATGCGCGGCGTCATCACATCGGCCGCGGTCCTGCCGGAGAAGTTCAACGTGCGGGCCACGAAGTTGGCAGTTCCGGCGTCCAGGGTTCCCAGTTCGGCCGAACGCCGCACCAGGGAAGCCAGTTCCGCAGGGGTACGCGCACCGGAGATTTCTTCCTTGGCCTCAAGCCCGAAGAGGTTCAGGACCTTGTTCGAGAACCCATTGAGGATCACAATCGCAGGTTTGAAGACGGCGGTGAAAACCAACTGGGGACGGGCAAGGCGCTTGCCCAGGGGGAAAGCGAGGGCGATCGCCATGTTTTTCGGCACAAGTTCACCCAAGAGCATGGACAGCAGGGTTGCCAGCATCATCGCCACTACCAACGCCACGGAACGGGCCACCTCGGGAGCCAGCCCCAGCAGCCCCAGCGGGCCGGAAAGAAGCTGTCCAACGGAGGGTTCCATGACGAAGCCCGTCAGGAGCGTTGTGAGGGTGATGCCCAACTGGCAACTGGAAAGTTGGGTGGAGAGGGATTTGAGGCACTTGAGCAACGGCGCCGCGGCGTGGTCACCGTTGTCCACCGCGCGCTGGACGCTGGCCTGGTCCAAAGCGACCAAGGAGAATTCAACGGCAACGAAGAAACCGGTGCCCAGGATGAGGGCAAAGCCGGCAAGGAGGAGGAGCCATTCCACTTAGCGGATCCCTCCAAGGGCCGGCACGGGGAACGGTAGACCCGCCTGTCGGCGGCGGAGGGCCGGCGGAGGCTGGTCCGGCCCCGCAGGCCTGGAACCTGCCGGACCACCGGCGTGGACGGCCGGCGCGTGATGGGCATGTGAACGGGTGTTGCCGGCTCGCGGGGCACGCTGTGGAGAGTTGCCCTTCAGGCTCCCCCAGCAGTACCCAGGCCGGCACCTGGATTTACTGTCCATAAGGATTCCAGTTTACAGTCCGCCCTGGGCCGTACCTTACTCAAATTCAGCGGGTTGGCGACGGCCTGAAATCGCCCGCTGAAACCCGCAACATGATTTAGGTCACCACTATTGGCAGTTAACCAACGATCCTAACTAGACTGACAGGGGTCTGAGTTCGCGGGACCCGGACCCTGGTGCATTGTTGTGGAAAAGCAACATGGCCAGCGGGAAATCAACACTCATGGAAGAGGCGTATTTCAAGTGCCAGAGCAGCCCAGCCACCGTCTACCAGAGGAATTTGGCGGAAACGAGTGGCTCGTTGACGAACTGTACGAGCGGTATCAGCAGGACAAGAATTCGGTCGACGCCAAGTGGTGGCCGCTCTTCGAATCCTTTGACACCGGTGACGGCACTTCTTCCAACGGAACCTCCGCAGCCCCAGCAGCTGCCAATCCCCCCACCCAAGTACTTCCGGTTGTAGCCCCGGCTGCAGCGGCTCCGGCACCGGCGCCGGCCGCTCCCCCGGCCACACCGGCTGCAGCCCCCGCCGCCGCAGCTCCCGCACCGGCGAAGAAGGAACCTGCCACGGTTGCCCGGGACGGGGCAAAGAAGCCCTCCGGCGGCAACGCGGCACAGCCCATTCCGGCCCAGCTCCCCAAGAGCAACAAGGCGCCCACCGCACCCGAGGAGGACGTCGTTTCCGTCCTTCGCGGACCGGCCAAGGCCATTGCCTCCAACATGGTCACCAGCCTCGAGGTTCCCACCGCCACCAGCGTGCGCGCCGTTCCGGCCAAGCTGCTGATCGACAACCGCGTGGTCATCAACTCCAACCTTGCCCGTGCCCGCGGCGGCAAGGTCTCCTTCACGCACATCATTGGCTACGCCGTAGTCCGGGCACTCTCCCAGTTCCCGTCCATGAACGTGTACTACGACGAGGTCGACGGCAAGCCCAGTGCCGTCCAGCCCGCCCACGTCAACTTCGGCATCGCCATCGACATGCCCAAGCCTGATGGCACCCGCCTCCTGATGGTTCCCAACATCAAGAAGGCCGAAACCATGGACTTCGCGGAGTTCTGGCACACGTACGAGGACCTCATCAAGCGCGCCCGCAACGGCAAGCTGACGGCCGACGACCACGCCGGAACCACGGTTTCCCTGACCAACCCAGGTGGCATCGGCACCGTCCACTCCGTGCCGCGTCTTTCCAAGGGCCAGGCAGCCATCATCGGCGTCGGCGCCCTTGATTACCCCGCTGAGTTCCAGGGCGCCAGCGAGAAGATCATCGCCCAGAACGCCATCAGCAAGATCCTGACGCTGACCTCCACCTACGACCACCGCGTCATCCAGGGCGCCGGCAGCGGCGAATTCCTCAAGCTCGTCCACCAGCTCCTGCTGGGCGCGCAGAACTTCTACGACGAGATCTTCGAAGCCCTGCGCATCCCGTACGAGCCCGTGCGCTGGAGCCCGGACCTCCAGGTTGACCCGGCCGACGAGATCAACAAGGTCGCCCGCATCCAGCAGCTCATCCACTCCTACCGCGTGCGCGGCCACCTGATGGCAGACACCGATCCCCTGGAGTACGTGCAGCGCAAGCACCCGGACCTTGACGTCCTCACCTACGGCCTGACCCTGTGGGACCTCGACCGCGAATGGCCCACCGGCGGTTTCGGCGGCAAGCCGCAGCTGAAGTTCCGCGACATCCTCGGCGTCCTCCGGGACGCGTACTGCCGCACCACGGGCATCGAATACATGCACATCCAGGAGCCCGCAGAGCGCAAGTGGTTCCAGGACGAGCTGGAGCACCCCTACTCCAAGCCCAGCCGCGAAGAGCAGCTGCGCATCGTATCCAAGCTCAACGCCGCAGAAGCCTTCGAGACCTTCCTGCAGACCAAGTTCGTGGGCCAGAAGCGCTTCTCCCTTGAAGGTGGCGAGTCGCTGATTCCATTGCTGGACGCCGTCATCTCGGACGCAGCCGACGACGGACTCGACGAGGTCGCCATCGGCATGGCCCACCGTGGCCGCCTCAACGTCCTCACCAACATCGCGGGCAAGACCTACGCCCAGGTGTTCCGCGAGTTCGAAGGCACCCAGGACCCCCGCTCCGTGCAGGGCTCGGGTGACGTCAAGTACCACCTGGGTACAGAAGGCACGTTCACCTCGGACAACGGCAAGCAGACCAAGGTCTACCTCGCCGCCAACCCGTCCCACCTGGAAGCCGTCGACTCCGTACTCGAGGGCATCGTCCGCGCCAAGCAGGACCGCTTGGACCAGGGCGAATCGTTTCCCGTGCTGCCCATCATGGTCCACGGTGACGCAGCCTTCGCCGGCCAGGGCGTGGTAGCCGAAACGCTGAACCTCTCCCAGCTGCGTGGCTACCGTACCGGTGGCACCATCCACGTCATCGTCAACAACCAAGTCGGCTTCACCACCGCTCCTTCCTCCTCACGCTCGTCCACGTACTCCACGGACGTCGCCAAGATGATCCAGGCGCCGGTGTTCCACGTGAACGGCGACGACCCCGAGGCCGTGGTCCGCGTGGCACAGCTGGCGTACCAGTTCCGCCAGCGTTTCCACAAGGATGTCGTCATCGACATGGTGTGCTACCGCCGCCGTGGCCACAACGAGGGCGACGACCCCTCGATGACCCAGCCGCTGATGTACAACCTGATCGAAGCCAAGCGCTCCGTCCGCAAGCTGTACACCGAATCGCTCATCGGCCGTGGCGACATCACCGAGGAAGAAGCAGAGCAGCTGCTCCGCGACTACCAGGAACGCCTGGAACGCGTTTTCGCGGAGACGCATGCCGCCCAGACTTCCCCGATCCCGATCATCACCGCAGATTCCGCGGCGGTCTCGGACATCGAGCGACCCATCGCCCAGCAGGCCGACTTCGGCACCAACTCGCCTGCCTCCACGGCGATTTCCACGGACACCCTGGCCCGCATCGGCAAGGCCCACCTGGAAATCCCGGACGGCTTCACGGTCCACTCCAAGCTCAAGCAGCTCCTTGAGAAGCGCGAGCAGATGTCCCGCGAGGGCGGCATCGACTGGGGCTTCGGCGAAATCGCGGCCTTTGGCTCGCTCATCATGGAGGGTGTGCCCGTCCGCCTCGCCGGCCAGGACTCCCGACGCGGTACGTTCGTGCAGCGCCATGCGGTCTTCCACGACCGCGCCAACGGCAACGAGTGGCTCCCGCTGGGCAACCTCTCGGACAACCAGGCCAAGCTCTGGATCTATGACTCCCTGCTGTCCGAATATGCAGCCATGGGCTTCGAGTACGGTTACTCGGTAGAGCGGCCGGATGCCCTGGTGCTGTGGGAAGCCCAGTTCGGCGACTTCGTCAACGGTGCGCAGACCATCATCGATGAGTTCATCTCCTCGGCCGAGCAGAAGTGGGGCCAGCGCTCCTCGTTGGTCCTGATGCTGCCGCATGGCTACGAAGGCCAGGGGCCCGACCATTCGTCGGCACGCATCGAGCGCTTCCTGCAGCTGTGCGCCGAGGACAACATGATCGTCGCCAACCCGACGACGGCGGCCTCGCACTTCCACCTGCTGCGCCGCCAGGCCTACAGCCGCCCGCGCAAGCCGTTGATCATCTTCACGCCGAAGCAGCTGCTCCGCCTCAAGGGTGCCGCTTCCGCCGTCGAGGATTTCACCACCGGCGGCTTCAAGCCGGTGATCGGCGAGAACGAAGTCCAGGCTGCCAACGTTGACCGCGTCATCCTGGTCTCCGGCCGCCTGTATTACGACCTGCTGTCCAACCGGCAGAAGTCCGGCGATACCTCTACCGCGATCATCCGCGTTGAGCAGCTTTACCCCCTGCCCAAGGCCGAGATCGAGGCAGAGCTTGCCAAGTACCCCAACGCGGACATCGTGTGGGCACAGGACGAACCCGCCAACCAGGGTCCGTGGCCGTTCATGGGCCTCAACCTGGCACCCGAGCTGGACCGCAAGGTCCGCCTCGTATCGCGCCCGGCTTCTGCTTCCACCGCGGCAGGATCCATGAAGCGCCACGCCGCCGAACAGGACACCCTGATCAAGCAGGCGTTCGAACGCAAGTAAGGAATTCTGCCCGGCCCGGGGCGCTGTCATGCGCCGCGGGCCGGGCATTTTCTGTTTAATGGGACAGATACCCGGTTCGCTAACCGGCGCTGACCGCATAAGCCGAGCATGGACCGTAACGAGTGTGAAGAGGTAACCGTGGAAGACAGGAAGCTGCGCATCGCGGCTGTTGGAGATGAACTGCTGGCCGGACTGGGCGATC
This sequence comes from Paenarthrobacter sp. NPDC089988, assembly GCF_044748465.1. Lineage (NCBI taxonomy): Bacteria > Bacillati > Actinomycetota > Actinomycetes > Micrococcales > Micrococcaceae > Paenarthrobacter > Paenarthrobacter sp. NPDC089988. Next base: position 423,002 of record NZ_JBIVGD010000002.1, on the reverse strand, counting down.
CCCGTGCCCTGGGTTGGCTGGGCCGCGTGCTGGCCCGTACGCCGCAGGAATCCGTCACGGTGGAATGCTTTTCGCTCCCCTGCCCTATGGAAGGCACCGAGGGCCTGGCGGCACGGTGGCAGGACGAGGCCGGCCGGCGCTTCAGCGATACGCACGAGAACCGCCTGGTCATCGGCCTGTCCGGGCGTGACCTGGAGTTCGGACTGTCCACCGCCCGGAGCCGGTTGAACCTGGCGAACGTTCTTGACGGGGCGTCGCACAGCGGAGTGGAGGTTTTTGTCGTGGGCCCGCCGCCCACCCTGGATCCTGCCCGCAACAAGCGGCTGGCTGAGCTCAACACGGCCTTCGCCGACGTCACAACCCGGCGGAACCACCATTACGTTGACACTTTCTCCCCGTTGCTCAACCACGAGCAGTGGAGGACAGACCTCGCAGCCAATGGGGGCACACCGGGGCAGGCCGGCTACGGGTTGATTGCGTGGCTGGTACTTCACCGTGGCTGGTTCCAATGGCTTAACATCGCCCAACCGGAGTAGCCATGAAGCCGAACGTGCAGGCGTCCACCAACCGGTCGCCTGAAGCAATCGGACTGTTGCCAAGCCGGGATTCGCGATATATCGTGTTTTTATCAACGCGATATATCGCATCTCTGGAGGGATCATGTCAGACGAGCTATGGACCGTGACTGGCCCGCAAACCATCGACGTGGACGACGTCCGTTCACTCAAACTGGGAATCGTGAAGGGCCGCTTCGACGTGGTGACCCACGATGAGCCCTTTGTCCGGATCGAGGCGAGCGAGATCAGCGGCGACCCCTTGACGGTCACGCTGGTCAACGGCCGGCTCGAAGTCCGCCATCAACTGCAGGGACCCCAGGGCTGGTTCCGCAACCTGATGGGCACCGTGAACAACACAAGCACCAATTCAGTGATCGTCGGGATCGCGCTTCCACCCGGCGTCGATGTCGAGGCGGGGACAGTGAGCGGCGACGGCCTGGTCTCCGGCATCAGCGGCCGCGTGCGGCTGAACACCGTTTCGGGTTCCGTTATGGCCGATGGCACCAGCGGCGAACTGCACGTCAATACGGTCAGCGGCGAAGTCATCGCCCGCAACCACGACGGCGTCCTGACCGCCAAGAGCGTCTCCGGCGAAGTAACCGCTTCAGGCAAGTTTTCGAACGTGCGGGCCACGACCGTCAGCGGCGACCTCAGCTTCGATCTGCAGGACTACACCAGCGATTTCGGCGCCAATTCGGTCTCCGGCGACCTCACCATCCGTTTGCCCCACGATGTAGGCCTCGACGTCGTGGCGAAATCGGCCAGCGGATCGGTTGTCATCGACGATCAGCTCTATGCCCAGCCAGGCAGCAATGTCCACACGATCGTGGGCCCCGACGAGAAGCTCATGCTGCTGCGCACCAATACGGTCTCGGGCAAGACGTTCATCATGCACGCCACCGCACCGGCAGCGGAGGGCGAGCACCCGTTCCCCGGCGAAGCGGGTCTCTGATGCCCCCGGTCTTTGCCCACGGGGCGCTCCGCCTGTACCTTCTTGCTTTGCTGGAGGCAGCGCCCAAGCACGGCTATGAACTCATCAAGGCCCTCGGCGACCGCTTTGGCGGCACCTACTCCCCGAGCGCCGGAACCATCTACCCCCGCCTGGCCAAGCTCGAAGAGGAAGGGCTGGTGGCGACCGAGACCGAAGGCAGGCGCACGAAGTACCTGATCACGGACGCCGGCCGCGCGGAGCTTGACCGCCGGCGCCAGGAACTGGCCGACGTGGAAGACACCATCTCGGCCTCCGTCAGGCGGCTCGCCGACGATCTGCGGGCAGACATCCGAAGCAACATGCAAGGCCTGCGGGCGGACCTGGCGGCGACGGCGGAAGCTGCGCGGAGCAGTGCCAGGACGGCCACCGCGGCACCGGGGCGGCCCTCCGGATACTCGCCCGAGGGCCAGCGCATCCTCAAGGAAGCCGAGCTCATGGTGCAATCCTTCAGGGACGATGTCCGCGTGGAGCTCAGGAAGCACGGCGCTTCACACCCGCTCTCCCCCGTGACCTTGGAAACAGTGCGCACCGTGCTGGACCAAGCCCGCGTCGCCATCAGAAATTCGCTGCACGGCTGACCAGCACCGTCCCGGTTCGCTAGCCCGTGCCCGGATGTGCGAAACTGGAGGGCAGCTTTATTGAGTATCAATCATTGAAGGAGGCCAGCTATGAGCAAGCGTGCACGTAAGCGTCGTGACCGTAAGCGCGGCGGCGCGAACCACGGCAAGCGCCCCAACACCTAAGCACAGGCTTAGCGTCAAGGCTTAAACCGCAAGGGCCCCGGAAACCATCAGGTTTCCGGGGCCCTTGGCGTTCAAGGCCGAACCGGCATCAACAGGCCAAACTCAGGCGTCCACCGGCTTGATCGAATGGATCCTGTCAAGAATGGAGTTCTTGAGGTTTTCCGGTGCCGATTCGGTGCAGGAGCGCTTGACCATGGTGCGGATGAGGCACTCGAGGTCGTACTGCTCGGAGCATTCCTCACAACCGTCCAAGTGCTGCTTGATCTCGCTGAGGTCCTCGCGGGTCAAGGCGCCGTCGAGGTACTCATAAATACGCTGCATCCGCGTATCGTCGCAATCGCCCAATCCCTGGCAGTCGCTCATTTCGCTTTCTCCTGATTGTTGCTACCGGCCGAGGCCTGGTCTTCTGTCTGGGCATTGAAGCCCCGTTCGGCGGCATAGTCCGCCAGCATGTCCCGCAGCATCTTCCTGCCGCGGTGAAGGCGCGACATGACGGTACCGATGGGGGTGTTCATGATTTCGGATATCTGCTTGTAGGCGTATCCCTCGACGTCCGCGAAATACACGGCCAAGCGGAACTCCTCCGGGATGGCCTGCAAGGCGTTCTTCACATCCGAATCCGGGAGATGGTCCAGGGCTTCGGCTTCGGCTGAACGGAGTCCGGACGAGGTATGGGACTCTGCCTTGGCCAACTGCCAGTCCTCGATCGTGTCCGAGTTGGACTGCAACGGCTCGCGCTGGCGCTTCCGGTAGAGGTTGATGTAGGTGTTCGTCAGGATCCGGTACAGCCACGCCTTGAGGTTGGTACCCGGCTTGTACTGGTGGAAGGCCGAAAACGCCTTGGTATAGGCCTCCTGGACCAGGTCTTCGGCATCGGAGGGGTTCCGCGCCATGCGCATGGCCGCCGAGTACAACTGGTCCACATACTGCATGGCGTCGCGCTCAAAGCGCGCCCGCCGCTGTTCGGGTGTCTCCTTGGCAAGATCGACATCGGCTGCCACCCCGGCGTCGTCCAACGCTCCGGCTGCCTGGTCCATGGCCGCTGCGGCCGGTTCAATGGTGCTCATCGAAGCCAAGTCTACTGTCAGCTTCAGGGAATCCGGCTGCGCCGGTACCCGGGCCCCCAGTAAATCCAGGCGGTCCTCAACCAGGGTCAAAAAACCAACTCCGTTCGCGAAGCGGCAAACACCATGCCGCAGCCCGGTCTTCACCGCGCCTGATGTTCACAACGGGTCCCGGTGGGTAATTATTCCGCAAAGGTGCAAGACTAGAGCAGACTGCACCCCTTGAACACAACGCTCAGTGACTTTTGTGGCAAGCCATCCAGGAGGCAAGACATGTCAGTAATCCGTTTTCTCGCGCGGCCCATGCTCGCGTCCAGCTTTGTCATCGCAGGTTTGGACAAGCTCAAGAACGCGGACGATACTGCCCGGCAACTCTCGCCGGTCCTGCGCCGCGCCTCCGAGTCCCTGCCGTTCCCGGCTGATGAGAAGGTCCTTGCACGGGTGATCGGCGGCGCCCAGCTTGGCGCCGGCGCCCTGCTCGGCTTGGGTAAGCTCTCACGCTTCGCGGCCACCGTGCTGGCCGTGACATCCGCACTGAACACCTATGTCGAGTGGCGTTCGGCGGACATCAGCAGCAAGGAAGCCCGCGGCGCGCGCCGGGCCCAGCTTTTGAAGAACATTTCCCTCACGGGCGGCGTGCTGCTGGCATCGGTTGACACCGAGGGACGCCCCAGCCTGGCATGGCGCGCCGAGCACCTCGCCACGGACGCCCGCAAGGCAACGGGCAAGCAGATCAAGCGCGCAGACAAAGCAGTTCGCAAGGCCGTAGATAACGCAGTTGGAGCATAAGGAAGCATGACTGGTACCACCGCAGCAAACACCGACCCGAAGAACGGCACACCCCTCCCCCTGTGGCCCGCACCCTATGCCACAGGACCGGTGGATGCCACGGTGACGGTACCTGGATCCAAATCGCTGACCAACCGTTTCCTTGTCCTTGCTGCGTTGGCTGACGGCCCCTCCCGCCTGCGGGCACCACTCCATTCCCGGGACTCCGTGCTGATGATCCAGGCCTTGCGCCAGCTCGGCGCGACGGTCACCGAAGTACCCGGCGACGGCGACTACGGCCCGGACCTGGACATCACACCGATGGGTCCGTCCGAGGCGGGCGGGGAAACAGCCATCGATTGTGGGCTCGCGGGAACAGTCATGCGCTTCGTCCCGCCCCTGGCGGCCCTGCGCGCCGGCGTCACGGTGTTCGACGGCGACCCGCACGCCCGCAAACGCCCCATGGGAACCATCATCGAGGCTTTGGTCGCGCTCGGCGTGCCCGTCCGCAGCGAAGGCGGCAGGACGCCGTCGGCCCTTCCGTTCGCGGTGATGGGTTCCGGCGAAGTCCGCGGCGGGCACCTGGTCATTGACGCCAGCGCCTCCTCACAATTCGTCTCGGCACTGTTGCTGGTTGGCGCGCGTTTCACGGAGGGGCTGCACCTGGAGCACGTAGGCAAGCCGGTGCCCAGCCTGGACCACATCAACATGACGGTCGCTGTCCTGCGCAGCGTCGGTGTACAGGTGGACGATTCCGTACCCAACCATTGGAGCGTGGCCCCCGGTCCCATCAGGGCCTTCGACCAGCGCATAGAACAGGACCTTTCGAACGCCGGCCCGTTCCTCGCAGCTGCGCTTGCCACGCGCGGAACCGTCCGAATCCCCAACTGGCCCCTTGAAACCACCCAGGTAGGTGACCTGTGGCGTGGCATCCTGGCATCCATGGGCGCGGAGGTCGCACTGGAGGACGGGACCCTGACGGTTACGGGCGGACCCGAGATCCTGGGCGCCGATTTCGACGAAACCAGCGAACTCGCCCCTACCGTCGCTGCTCTGTGCGCATTGGCCACGGGCCCCTCCCGGCTCAGCGGCATCGCGCACCTCCGGGGCCACGAGACAGACCGCCTTGCTGCACTTGTGGCCGAAATCAACCGACTGGGCGGGAACGCCGAAGAGACGGCAGACGGCCTCATCATCCACCCGGCGGCCCTTCATGGCGGTGTAGTCCACAGCTATGCCGACCACCGCATGGCCACGGCCGGGGCCATCCTGGGCCTCGCCGTTGAGGGCGTTCAAGTGGAGGACATCGCAACGACGTCGAAGACCATGCCGGAGTTTCCGCAGATGTGGGCAGCAATGCTGGGCCGGACCCCGGCGGAGGCCTCATCGGGCGGGGCCACGAACTGACCATGGGCCGCGACGCACGCTCCTGGGACGAATCGGACGTACGGATCCGGCCCAACAAGAAGGGTTCACGCCCCCGCACCAAGGACCGGCCGAGCCACGACGACGCCGTGATCGGCAGGATCATCACGGTGGACCGCGGCCGCTATACCGCCGTGGTTGGTGAGGACACCGACAATGAGCGGGTGGTCATTGCCGCACGGGCCCGCGAACTGCGCCGGAACCCGGTGGTCCCGGGTGATTTCGTGGCACTCGTGGGTGATGTTTCCGGTGGCCCGGATACCCTCGCACGGCTGGTCCGCGTCGAGGAACGCCGGACGCTCCTGCGCCGCAGTGCGGACGACACCGATCCGATCGAGCGCGTCGTGGTGGCCAACGCGGACCAATTGGTGGTGGTGGTGGCTGCAGCGAACCCGGAGCCCCGCACCGGCTTCATCGACCGCGCACTGGTAGCGGCCTACGACGCCGGCATCGAGCCGCTGCTCCTCGTCACCAAGGCGGACGTCAAGGATCCTGCCGAACTGCTGGCCACTTACCTCAGCCTCGATTTTCCGGTCATCATCAGCCGCACGGCGGATTCGCAGGCCTCCGGCATCGACGCGCGTTCAGATGACGGGCTCTCCGCCCGTTTGGACAGCGACGCCGTCTCCCGCCTGCGTTCCCACCTCGACGGCAAGGTAACCGTCATGCTGGGGCACTCGGGCGTCGGCAAGTCCACCATGGTCAATGCCCTCACAGGTGCCGAACGGGCAACCGGCGGGGTTAATGCCGTCACCGGGCGCGGACGCCACACCTCGTCCTCTGCCTTGGCCCTCAAACTGGCGGACGCTCCTTCCGGTAGTTGGATCATCGACACCCCGGGCATCCGTTCGTTCGGCCTTGCCCACGTGGATGCGGACCGCATCCTGCATTCCTTCCCCGACCTGGAGCCCGGCACGGAAGCCTGCGACCGCGGCTGCAAGCATGACGCAAGTGCAGTGAACTGTGGGCTGGACGAGTGGGTCAAGCAAGGCAACGCCGGCCCGTCCGGTGTTGCCCGGCTGGCTTCGCTCAGGCGACTGCTCGGTGCCGACCCCCGCCTGGAAGCCAAGGAAACCAAGGAATTGGGCACCGTCAACTGAGGGTCGGAGCCTCACCTCCCCCGGCGCGTGAACGATCCACGATAGTTTGGTGGCATGACCCAACCCGTTTCCAGCTACAACGATGACTTGCGATTGGCCCACGTCCTGGCCGATTCCGTGGACGCCCAGACCATGGACCGGTTCAAGGCCCTGGACCTGCAGATCGAAACCAAACCCGACCTGACGCCGGTCACGGATGCGGACAAGGCCGCAGAGGAAGCCATCCGCGGACAGTTGTCGCGTTCACGCCCCCGCGATGCCGTCCTCGGCGAGGAATTCGGGAGCAGCGGCCACGGTTCACGGCGCTGGGTCATCGACCCCATCGATGGCACCAAGAATTTTGTCAGGGGCGTCCCGGTGTGGGCAACCCTCATCGCCCTGATCGACGAAGGCGAACCCGTGGTTGGCGTGGTCAGCGCACCAGCCTTGGGCAAGCGCTGGTGGGCGGCCAAAAGCATGGGCGCCTACATGGGTCGCTCGTTGGCCTCGGCCACCCGACTGAAGGTTTCCAACGTTTCCACGCTCGCGGACGCGTCGATGTCCTACTCAAGCCTGTCCGGATGGAAGGAACGCGGCAACCTTGACGAGTTCCTCGGCCTCACCGAGGACATTTGGCGTACGCGCGCCTACGGGGACTTCTGGTCCTACTGCCTGGTGGCCGAAGGCGCCGTGGACATCGCCTGCGAACCCGAACTGAACCTCTATGACATGGCGGCGCTCGTGCCTATCGTCACGGAGGCCGGCGGCCGGTTCACCTCCCTGGAAGGCGAAGATGGCCCGTTCGGCGGCAACGCGCTGGCAACGAATTCGATCCTGCACTCCGAGGTCCTGAAACGCCTCAACCCGGGAATCGACGACCTCCTCTGAATTATCGACGGCGGAAGCCTCCCCTGGGAGGCGTCCGCCGCACTTTATTCGCCAAATCTGCCATTTCCGCATCCTGCGTAACAATGCGCTTAACAAAGTGGACGGCTTTGTGTCCGGCATGCAGGGTGCCTTAATGTCTTCTTACAGGTCACGAGTGCCAGCGCTAAACCCCGGTTTGCTGGCCGGCAACCCTCCATTCGCGGTGGGGTGCCCCGGGTGACGACCAGGCCGGTCCGGAACGGATACGGCAAGCGCGGATCCCCCGCAAGGGGGTCCCTCTTGAGTGAGGTCCCATGAGCACTGTTGCGTTCGATTCCACCGTCCTTCCCACAGTCACGCAGGAAGCCGCGGCCGGCAGGCCCCTTGCTGCCGTCACCGGCGCGGAACTGCAGGCACCACTGATCCAGGGCGGTCACGTCCGCTACGCCAACCTGGACTACGGCGCTTCCGCGCCGGCGTTGACCATCGTGTCCGCGTACCTGAATGAGGTCCTGCCGTACTACGCGAGCGTGCACCGCGGCGCCGGATTCGCTTCCCAAATCAGCACGTCGGTCTATGAAAACTCCCGCGACATCGTGCGCGACTTCGTAGGCGGCCGCCCGGATGACTCCGTCATCTTTACCCGTAACACCACCGACTCCCTGAACCTGCTGGCCGGCTGCCTTCCGCAGATCGACGGTACGCCAACCGGCGAAGTCCTGTACCTGGACATCGAACACCACGCCAACCTGCTGCCGTGGCAAGGCGTGCCCCACCGCAGCGTCGTCGCTGCCTCCACATTGGCGGCCACCGTCGCCAACCTGCGCCATGAGCTGAGCCAGGGCGGAGTTTCCCTGCTCGCCGTCACGGGGGCGTCCAACGTCACCGGTGAAATCCTTCCCATTGCGGAATTGGCTGCACTGGCCCACGAATTCGGTGCCCGCATCGTGGTGGACGCTGCCCAGCTCGCTCCGCACCGCCGGATCAACATCGCCGAAGCGGACGTGGACTACGTGGTCTTCTCCGGCCACAAGCTGTACGCTCCCTTTGGTGCCGGCGTAGTGGTAGGCCGCCCCGATTGGCTCGACGCCGGAACGCCGCACCTTGCCGGCGGTGGCGCAGTCCGTGAAGCCCGTCTGGACTCCGTCAGCTGGGCTACGGGTCCGGCCCGCCATGAAGGTGGATCCCCCAACGTCCTCGGTGCCGCCACCCTGGCCCGGGCCACGCAGGTCCTGGCCGGCCTTGACCAGCAGGCCTGGCACGACCACGAGGCCGCCATCCGCTCCTACCTTGTGGAGGGCCTGCAGTCCATCGACGGGGTCACCGTCCACCAGATCTTCAGCGATTCCACGGACACCATCGGCGTGGTCAACTTCTCGGTGGAGGGATTCGACGCCGGCCTCGTGGCCGCCTACCTGTCTGCGGAACACGGAGTGGGCCTTCGTGATGGCCGGTTCTGCGCACACCCGCTCCTCAAGCGCCTCGGACTGCCGTCCGGATCCCTGCGTGCCAGCTTCGGTGTGGGCTCCCGCCTGGAGGACGCTGCCCGGCTGCTCAAGGGCATCCAGGAGCTGAAGGGCACCGGGCTGGGCTGGGACTACGTGGTGGACGAGGGCCGCTGGGTTCCCGCGAACGACCACCGCAGCTATCCCGAATGGGCCCCCAACACTCCCGGTACCGCGGGCGCTGCTCCCTGCATCGTGGACTGACCGCACTTTGCCTGAACCGGCCAGCCCTGCCTTGCTGTAAATTCGTAGGGTATTTCCGGCGTTCGCGGTAAAGGAGTCTGTACAGAGCCATGCGGTCCCAAGGCCCTTCAAGCGGTTCGCATCCACCAGGCGGGCCCAAGCTGCACGCGGTCCGGCGCAATGAACTGGGGCAGAGCTTCCAGGATGGCGGCGAGCACTACCATTCGGTGCGTCCCGGCTACCCCGCAGACTCCGTGGATTGGCTTCTCCCTGCAGGCGCGCAGTCCGCAGCCGACATCGGCGCTGGTACGGGGAAATTCACGGCGCTGCTCGTAGACCGCGGCCTTGAGGTTGCCGCCGTCGATCCTTCCACGGACATGCTGGCGCAGCTGCGCCTGTCGTGCCCCCAAGTCCATGCGTTGGAGGGTACCGCCGAGGCGAGCGGACTGGCGGACTCAGCTTTCGACGTCGTCAGTGTTGCCCAAGCCTGGCATTGGTGCGATCCCGTCAAAGCCAGCACGGAACTCGCCCGGGTGCTCCGTCCGCATGGCGTCCTGGGCCTGATCTGGAACCAATTGGATACTTCCCTCCCATGGGTGCACCGCCTTTCACGCATCATGCATGCCGGCGACGTACACAAACCGGGTTTCCGGCCGGCCATCGGTGCGGAGTTCACCGGCTTGGAATGCCATGTCACCCGTTGGGAGGACCCCGTGTCCCCCGAGGACATCATGGAATTGACCAAGTCGCGCAGCTATTACCTTCGAGCCAACGAGGCTACCCGTGCCAAGGTCATGGGAAACCTGGAGTGGTACCTCTACGAACACCTCGGCCACGCCCCTGGCCAGACCCTGGCCCTGCCGTACGTGACGCAGACGTGGCGGGCCCGCAAGGCCTGAGGCGCCCACCCACGGTAGGCTTGGAGCGTGAAGACCAGTACGCCCTCCTCCTCGATCGAGGACTACGTCAAGGTCATCTACTCCTTCACTGAGTGGCAGGACAAGCCCATCACGTCCTCCCAGTTGGCCCAACGGCTGGGCGTAGCCAATTCCTCGGTGTCCGAAATGGTGCGCAAGCTCAAGGACCAGGGCTTGGTGGACCACCAGCCCTACAGCGCCATCCGCTTGACGCCCGACGGCATGCGCCTCGCCTTGGCCATGGTGCGGAGGCACCGGCTCATCGAGACGTACCTTGTGGAGGAACTCGGCTACCGTTGGGACGAAGTCCACGACGAAGCGGAAATGTTGGAGCACGCAGTCTCGGACACCTTCATTGAACGCATGTCCGCCAAGCTGGGCCACCCCGTCCGGGACCCGCACGGAGACCCCATTCCTTCATCCGATGGCTCCGTGGAGCTCCCGCACGCCTACCGCATGATTGAACTGGACCAGGGACACGCAGGCCGCATCACGCGCATCAGCGACGAAAACCCGGACCTGCTCCGCTACCTGGCCGCAGAGGACATTGCCCTGGACGCCCGGATCGAAGTCGTAGGCCGCAAGCCCTTCGGTGGTGCCTTGGTGGTACGGATCGGCAGCGGTGCCCAGCGCCGGGAGTACGACTTGGCGGACGAAATCACCTCGGCCCTGTGGGTGCAGAGCACCGACGTGCACGAAGGCTGCGTCCTCGCTGACCACTGAGCCGGCCACCGCCCAAGGTCAGGACGCCGCCCCCAGCGGACCGCCGTCGTCGGATGCTTGATCCGGAACCGCGGCAGCAGCGTCATTACGCACCGGGTTGCGTATCCCGACGACGGAAGCCACCGCCCCCAGCAGGAACAGGCCCGCGGTGACCAGCAAGGCGTTGTACAGGCCCTCCCGGGTGAAGGCCGGACCCACGATCAAGCCTGCGAAGGCGATGCAGATCAGGCCGGCAATACGGGCCACGGCGTTGTTGACCGCGGAACCGATCCCCGCCTCTTCAGGTGGAACGGCGCCCAGGATGGCAGCTGTCAGCGGGGCCACGAGCGTCGCCAGCCCCAGTCCAAACACCACTTGGCCGGGAAACACCTGCGTCCAGTAGTTGAGTGGCTCCTGGACGGACAACGACATCAGGAACCCTGTCCCACACAGCAGGGGCCCCGCGGTCATGAACCAGCGCGGACCGTACTTTCCGGCAAGACCGCCAAAGTAGGAAGCGGCGAGCATCAGGATCACAGTCCCGGGCAGCAGCGCGACTCCCGCCGCCGTAGCACCCATGCCGCCCACCTGCTGGAGATAGATCCCCAGGATAAAGAAGCCCAGGGAAATGCCTCCGTAGATGGCCAACGTGGCGAGATTGCCCCAACCAAAGTTCCGGATCGCGAAGAGCCGCAACGGAAGCATCGGCTCGGAGGTCCTGCCCTCGTGGAACAGGAAGAACCCCAAAGCCACGCCGCCCAGCAGCAACGGAACCCACACGAAGGGGCTGGTCCACCCCAGCCTGCCCTGTTCGATGAACGCAAAGACCGGACCGCCCAGGCCGATCATGGCCAGCAAGGCGCCCGGGTAGTCGATCCTCTTGCTCTTGTCCCGGGCCGCATCCGTTGCCCGCAGGCCAGCCAACATAGGCCAGATTGCGGCTGCCGGAATAACGTTGATGAAGAAGATCACCCGCCAGGACAAGAGGTCCACGGACACTCCGCCGATCAACGGTGCCACGATCGCCGCTGCGCTGGTCCACCCGGACCACTGGCCGATTGCCTTGGACTGTGCCGGACCGGAAAAGGACGTGACGATCATCGCCAGCGAGCTGGGCACCAGCAGCGCCCCGGCAATACCCTGCAAAGCCCGGGAAACCACCAGCACCTCGCCGTTCCAAGCCAGTCCACACATCACCGAGGTCAGCGCAAAACCAGCCAGGCCCCATTGGAGGATCCGGGCGCGGCCAAAATGGTCGGACAGGGAACCGGCCACCAGGATGAGGGCACCGAGGGTGAGGAGGTATGCATCCACCACCCACTGCTGGATCACCAGTCCGCCGCCCAGTTCGCGCCCGATGGCCGGCAAGGCGAGATTGACCACGAAACCGTCGAGGATGGCGATGAAGGAAGCCACGATAGCCACCAGCAGCACCTTCTTCTGCAAGGGCGTGCTCGGCTGTATGGCCTCCGGTTCAGTCATGAGCACAGCCTACGCTTGCCGTATCGTTGAGTGGTGATCAGCAGACGTGATGTGGCCGTGGCCCTCGATATCTCCATGGAAATGGCCCAGCGCCACGGCATCCCGTCTCGCTTGCCCGAGGCAGACCTCCGCGACCTCCAGGACAACCCGCCGCCGTGGCTGGTGCAGTCGCGTGCCAACCGAACCGGGAAGCGTCCTGTCTGGGTACAGCTCACGTGCGCTGTCTGCGGCTTTTCCGAGGCAGCCCGGCCCAAGAAGTGGTGGCCCGACTTCTCCTTCGTTTACTGCGGGCACCACAGGAACTCCGAACTTCCGGAACTGTTCCTGGGTGATGTCCGGAGCGAATACGAGGGCATCGGCACCCGCTTTGTAGGCGTCGTGGACGTCCGCGAGGACCGTTAGCCCAACTCCCCCATCTCGGACGGGATCGCGAGGAGCTGGACTACCCTGCCGTCGCGAAGCACCGTCAACGGGAAGGGCTGGCCGATCGCGTCGGCGAAGAGCAGTTTCTGGAGGCTCTCGGCGCTCGATACCGCCCGGCCTTGCGCTTGAAGCACCAGGTCACCCGGTTCCAGTCCGGACTGCTCGGCCGGAGAGCCTGCCATGACCTCCACCACGCGGAGGCCTTCCTTCTGGCCCGTGCGGACCACTGCGCTGGCATCGAGCGGAATCGGCGTACTGACCAATCCGAGGTAGGCGCGCCGCACGCGCCCGTCCTTTCGCAACGAGGCGACGATGCGTCGCGTCGTCGCATTGATGGGTACTGCGAGCCCCAGCCCCAATCCAGCAACCGCGGTGTTGATCCCCACGATCCGCCCCCGCGTGTCCGCCAAGGCACCTCCGGAATTGCCTGGGTTCAGGGCAGCGTCCGTCTGGATCACATCCTCGATCACCCGCCGGTGCTCTCCCGCACGGACAGGGATTGAACGCCCAAGGCCGCTCACTACGCCCGCAGTCACCGAGCCCGCCAGGCCCAGGGGGTTGCCAACCGCAACCACCAACTGGCCCACCCTCAGGGAGTCTGCGTTGCCCAGCACCGCTGGCGGCGGCGTTGCCTTCAGCCCACGCACCACGGCCAGGTCAGACAACGGGTCGGCACCCACCAGTTCGACTTCGCTGTGCTTCCCGTTGGCAAACACGGCCCTGCCGGATTGGATACCGGCCACCACGTGGGCGTTCGTCAGCATGTAGCCATCGTCAGTGAAAACCACGGCCGAGCCACTGCCCATCCGCACACGGCCCGTGCGGCTCTTGCTGGTCATCTCAATGGCGGCAACATGGGGCGTGACGGTATCCGCTACACGGATCACAGTCTCCGAGTAGGCGTCAAGGGCCCGGTCCTCGTCCTGCTGCCCATCTGGGAAGAGTTCTTCCGGCTCGGTGCTCATCACATGCCTCCTGCCACCCACCGTGCTTATCCACTACAACCAGAAGGAAGGGGCGGGTAGTCCACGTTTGGATACGCCGTCGGTGAACGGGCTGCGCGACTCACTGGCACGGGCATTAAAGCAAAAAGCCCCCGGACCATGTCCGAGGGCTTTCGCAGGTGGAGATGGGGGGAATTGAACCCCCGTCCGATGTCGTGTTGTCAGGGCTTCTCCGGGCGCAGTTTGCGTCGGATTTTCTCGGCCCCAGCCATCCTGCAAACAGGTGGCTGATCCGGGCCCAGTCATCTAAAAGTCCCGTTTACCCCAATGACGAAGGCAAACAGCAGTGGCTATCTAAATGACGCCAGGAACCGGGGCGATAGCAACCCCGGGCTGACGGACTGTCTTACTGCTTAGGCAGCGAGAGCGAAGTCAGTGCGCTTAGATTCGGCACTTATTGGTTTGCAGACAGCGTTTACGAGATAATTCTGCATCCTCGGCCCGCTTCACCTGTCGCGACTAACATCGTCGAAACCGATCATCCCCGTATTTTGTTACCAAACCGGCGGCCTCACCAAGCTCCGCCGGACTATCCATCATAACGCATCTTCGGGAACGTTCATTCCCTGGACACGCCGTCAACGGTCAGCGCCTGTTGCGCTCCCGAAGTTCCCGCAACGACTCGCGTTTGTCCTGCTGCTCACGCAGCGTCTGGCGCTTGTCGTAATCCTTCTTACCGCGCGCTATGGCGATCTCCACCTTCGCGCGGCCGTCCAGGAAGTACAGCTGCAAAGGCACCACGGTGAATCCGGACTCACGGATTTTGTGCGAGATTTTGTCCAGTTCCTCGCGGTGCAGCAAGAGCTTACGACGGCGGCGGGCGGCGTGGTTGGTCCAGCTCCCCTGGTTGTACTCGGGAATGTGGATGCCTTCCATCCACAACTCGTCGTTGTAGAAGGTGCAGAACCCATCAACCATTGATGCATGCCCCTCCCGGAGGGACTTCACCTCGGTACCCATCAGGGCAATTCCTGCCTCGTAGGTATCCAGGACATGGTAGTTATGCCGGGCCTTCCGATTGGTGGCCACTACCTTACGGCCACTTTCCTTGGGCACGGTAGAACTCCTTGTTTGATGCGGATTCCACTTAGTGTACGCCAGTGCCGGGACGGCCCCGCGCCATGGTGGAAGCAGTTTCGCTGACGGGGAAAGCCTCTAAAGAAGCGTCATGGGATCAACGGCAACTCCATTGAGCCACGTCTCGAAGTGCGCGTGGCAACCAGTGGAGTTGCCCGTGCTTCCCGAGTAGGCAATGAGCTGGCCCTGCGAGACCCGTTGTCCATTCGCCACCACGATGCTGCTGTTGTGGTAGTAGATGGTGGTCAGTGAGTTGCCTTGCACCACACCGTGGGACAGCTTGACCCGCCAACCACCGCCGTCAGCCGAATTCCACCCGGAGTTGAAAACTTCACCGGCCGCTGCAGCGTAGACCGGAGTTCCACAAGGCGCTCCGAAGTCGATACCCGTGTGCATGTAGCCGCCGGTGCCGTAGAAATCGATGGTTCCGGGCGGCGTCGCACGCCATCCGAATCCTGAAGTGATGGGAACGTAACTGGCGAAGGGGTGCCGCAGGCCAAAGGACGACGGCGAGCCCACCGGCGGGACGAACGGGGTTTCCGGGGGTGCCGGCTTGCCTTGGGCAGCTGCGGCAGCGGCCGCGGCGGCTGCCGCCTCGGCCGCGAGCCTGCGCTGTTCCGCTTCCCATGCTTCGCGGAGTTTGCGGTCGCGTTCAGCGATCTCCGCCGCGACCGAATCCTGTTCCGACTTCACGCGGGCGAGGTCTGCTTCAATTCCGGGCTTGGCGGCTTGAAGCTGCCCGTTCAGTCGGGTGGTGTCCTCGATGAGTTTGTCCACCTCGGCCTTTTTGCTTGCGGCTTCATCGCGGGCCGCCTTCTCCCGGTTCAACGCCTCGTCCGCTTTCGCCTTGAGGTCCTGGATCTCGGCCTCGACAGCCGCAAGGCGCGCCTGGGAGTTCACGTTGGTGGCGTTCTGCTGCGTCAACTTGGTCATGGCGGCGTTCTGGCTCCGCATGGCTTGGTCGGCCAGGTCCATGGACTCAGTGAGGCTGCCGGACTCGTTCGAGCCGAACAACAGCGCGATGTTGGTGGGGACCCCGCCCGACTTGTACGCCTGCGACGCGATCTGGCCGATCAATTTCTTGGTATCGGTGATCTTCTGCTTGTCGCTTTCCAGCTGCTCGGTGATCTTCGCCTTGTTCTGCTGGGCCAGTTCCACCCTTGCAGCCAGTGCCTCAACTTCCTTGACCGCGCTCGCTACCCGGCCCTGTGCCTCCAGCAGCGCCTGCTGGGCACCGGGAAGCCGTCCTTGGTAGACCACCAGGTCAGCAGCTGCTTTGGCAATGTTTGCGTCCACGAACTCCAGGGATGCCTGGACCCGTGCAGCCTCCGCCTCGAGCGCCGCCTGCTGGTCGTCCAGGTTGTCGGCCTTGGCCGCGGGAGCACCTGAAAGGATGCTGGCAGCCAGGCCAACGGCCAGGACTGCACCGAGAATCCGGGCTTGCCCGCCTGCCAGGCGCCGGCGAAGGGAAATCCGGTCCAACGTGGTCATCATGAGTCCTTTACATTCACCGGCATCGTCTGTGCTGTTCCGTCCGTTGGCCATGCTAAACCTTCAAGTAGCGGCGGAGGGTTAACAACGAGGATATCCCGGCCAGGCCACCGCCCAGGGCGATAAGCACAGGAGCGATCACCAGGACCTGGGTGGAAGAGATGAAAGGCGTGTTGAGGAACTGCCTGGAAAGATCTCCGTTGAGCCAGAAGTGGGCCATGAGCCACAACGTCACAGAAGCCAACAGCGCACCGACCACAGCGGCAATCACGCCTTCGAGGATGAACGGCAGCTGGATGACCGCCTTCGACGCCCCGACCAACCGCATGATGCCCGTCTCGCGACGACGGCTGAAGGCGGAGAGCCGGATGGTGGTGGTTATCAGGAGCACCGCGCAGAAGATCATCACGGCGGCGATACCCACGGCCACCACGGAAGCGCCGTTCATCCAGGAGAAGATTCTTTCGAGGACCTGGCGCTGGTCGCTGACCGTTTCCACGCCCGGCTGCGAGGAGAACGTTTCGCTGATGATCTGGTACTTCTCCGGGTTCTTCATGTTGATCCGGAAGGAGGCAGGCAACTGGTCCTCGGATACCGAGTCAACGATCGGCGAATTGGAGAACTGCTCTTTGAAGTGTTTGTAGGCCTCAGCCTGGGACTCGAATTGGAAGTCGTTGATGTACTGCTTGACGGCCGGCGATTCCAGCATGGCCTGGATGTTGGCCTGCTGTTCCTTCGTAGCCGGACCCGATGCGCAGCCCACGGTGGTTGAGCCATCGTTGCACAGGAAGACAGCCACCTGGACCTTGTCGTACCAGTAGCCCTTCATCTGGTTGATCTGCATCTGGAGCATGCCGGCGGCGCCCACGAACGTCAGCGACACGAAGGTCACCAGCACCACGGAGATCACCATGGACAGGTTCCGGCGCAGGCCGCTGCCGATTTCCCCCAGGATAAAAAGGAACCTCACAGCTGTGCCCCCTGAGCGCGGGTGATTTCCTCGTCGCTGGCATCGCGCAGGCGTCGCGATTCACCCACCACGGGAATCATGGAGGTATACAGCGCCTTGGCTTCGTCGCGGATCACTTTGCCGTCCTTGAGTTCCACAACGCGACGACGCATCTCATTGACGATGTCGTCGTCGTGGGTTGCCATGACCACGGTGGTCCCATTCTGGTTGATCTTGTCCAGGACACCCATGATGCCCATGGAGGTGATCGGGTCCAGGTTTCCCGTCGGTTCGTCCGCCAGGAGGATCCCCGGACGGTTCACCACTGCCCGGGCGATCGCCACGCGCTGCTGTTCACCGCCTGACAGTTCATGGGGCATCCGGCGTTCCTTGCCTTCCAGGCCCACCGTCTTCAGGACCTCGGGGACGGTTTCCCTGATGATCGACCGGCTCTTGCCGATCACCTGCATGGCGAACGCCACGTTGGCGAAGACATTCTTCTGGGGCAGCAGGCGGAAGTCCTGGAAAACCACACCAATGCCGCGCCGCAGTTTGGGCACCCGCCAACTGGAAATATTGGCCACGTTCTGGCCGGCCACATAGACGGAACCCGAGGAGGCCTTGTCCTCCTTAAGGATCAGGCGAAGGAAAGTGGATTTGCCGGATCCCGACGCCCCCACCAGGAAGGTGAATTCGCCGCGGTTTATCTCAAGGCTTACAGCGTCGAGCGCCGGTCGGGCATTCTGCTCATAGACCTTGGTGACATTCTCAAATCTGATCATGGCCCTTTTGACCCCGCCGGACATGACTGATTGGCCCAGTCCAACAGCCGGAGCGCGGGCTTTCGGTGGGGGAAGTGAGAGCACCGGCCTTCCGACTATACGCACGACCCCACGGTGATTTCGGGGCTTTCGGGGGCGTGTCGCCAAAACGGGCCCAAGCCCCGAACCTGTGCTTAGTCGGCGGCGTTGCGGTTGCTGGTCCGCCAGCGGATTCCGGCGTCGATGAAGTCGTCGATGTCACCGTCGAGCACTGCGGAGGTGTTGCCTACTTCGTGCTCGGTCCGCAGATCCTTGACCATCTGGTAGGGATTGAGCACGTACGAACGCATCTGGTCGCCCCATGATGCCTTGACGTCTCCCGCAAGCGCCTTCTTTTCGGCGTCTTCCTGCTCCTTCTTCAGCAGCAGGAGCCTGGACTGAAGGACGCGGAGAGCGGCCGCCCTGTTCTGCAGCTGCGACTTTTCGTTCTGCATGGACACCACGATCCCCGTGGGAATGTGCGTCAGCCGGACGGCAGAGTCGGTGGTGTTAACGGATTGCCCGCCCGGCCCCGAGGACCTGAAGACATCCACACGGATCTCGTTGTCCGGGATCTCGATGGAGTCGGTCTGCTCGATCAGCGGAATGACTTCCACCGCCGCAAACGACGTCTGGCGCCGCCCTTGGTTGTCGAACGGACTGATCCTGACCAAGCGGTGTGTTCCTGCCTCCACGCTGAGCGTACCGAAGGCATACGGAGCCTTGACTTCAAAAGTGGCGGACTTCAGCCCGGCCTCTTCGGCATAGGACGTATCCATCACCGTGGTGGGATACCCGTGGCGTTCGGCCCACCGAAGGTACATGCGGAGGAGCATCTCCGCGAAGTCTGCGGCATCGACGCCACCCGCGCCGGCCCGGATGGTCACTACGGCTTCGCGTTCGTCGTACTCACCGGAGAGCAGGGTGACCACTTCAAGGTCCGCCAGGGCCTTGCCGATCGAGGCCAGTTCCTTTTCGGCTTCCGCCAAGGAGGCCTCGTCGCCTTCGTCCTGGCCGAGTTCAACCAGCACTTCCACGTCATCAATCCGTGCAGAGAGCTTGGTGAGGCGTTCCAGTTCCGACTGCCGGTGCGACAACCGGGACGTGACCACCTGCGCGGAAGCGGGGTCGTCCCACAGGTCAGGCGCTCCGGCCTGTTCGCTCAACTCGGCGATCTCGGCCTTCAAGGCCTCGACATCACTGACGTTCTCGATGGAACTGTAGGTAGCGCGAAGCGCGCGGATTTCTGCGGGAAAGTCGATCTCAGCCATGATCTTTCCAGCGTACGCTATCGGCGCCGCTCCCCCCGGCTGGGCGTCGCTATTGCGTCAGGCGGGACCTCGACGTGGACCGGGCCTCAACGCGTATTCCCTCCGGCAGGAGGAAACTGACCACCGGAGGATGCGCGACGGCGGTGAGAACCACCACCGCGGTACCGCCGGCAAAGCTGCCCGTTCCCGGCCCAATGGACAGCCGATCATGGCTGGAGTAGGCGTCAATGTCGATCAGGTACGACCCTGCAGCGGCCACCACGCGTTCGTCCACCAGGAATGCGCCCGGCACCTCATGGGCGCCGATGTCTTCGGGCCTGAACGTGTCTGCCGCGGCGAGCGCGGCACCATCGGCCAACGAGAGCAGCCTTTGATGTTCCACGTAAACGGCGGACACGGCCATGACGACGCTTGCCAGGACTAGGGTCAGCAGGAGGAATCCGACCGTCAGGACGGTGATTTGTCCTGCTTCGCGTTCTCTACGGAGGGAGAGACTTCGGCGGGCAGGGGCCGCGGCCTTCGCTGGCGGTACCGTCCTCAACGGAAACGCCCGACTTTTTGGGTCGCCGAAGCATGAAGCCGGGCGGCATCCAGGTGCAGCGCATCCCCAAAGGGCGCCATGGGCAGGGGAACAGTGAGTTGGATGGAGACCGTGACAGCGGTACCAGCGGACAGGCAGTTTTGACGATCGCATGAAACATCCAAGGCAACGGCGTCCGGCCTGAATCCGTAATCCGTCGCGGCAACCAGGGCGGCCTCCTCCGCAGCAGCGCGCGCCGCAGCCGGTTCGGTCTGTTGCACGTAGGCCTTCGCGGCTTGGTCGGCGGCACCAACAACGGCAAACATTCCCCCTTGGATCTGGCCGACGGTCACCACGAAGTAGATGAGCGGAACCATGAGCAACAGTCCAAGCAGAACGAATTCAACGGAGGCGTTCCCCCGCTGGCTCTCAATGGAGCACGGCATGGCCGGTCACTTTCAGCAAGCCTCCGGCACCCAGTAGGCCCACCACGGGCATCGGCGCAGTGACTGTCACCTCAAGGGTGCGAATGCCCCCTGCTTCGACCACCGCCGTCGTGATGTCCTCCGCAAACCCTTTGTTGAGGGCACCAGTGATCAGTTCGGTGGTCCTGTCCTCGGCATCAGCTGCCGTACGGTCCGCCATGGCCCCGTAGCGTGCGCCGGAAGCAGCCGCGTCAATGAGTGTGTTGCGAACATGGAGAACCAGCATCAGTTGGACCACGGCAACGAACAGGAGCGTCATCACCGAACCCACCAGGACGAAGTCCAGCACCGCAGCCCCGCGCTCGTCGGCTGCGGTATGGTCGGCGGGTCCCCGCGCGACCTTCTTTCTGCGGGCTCCCGTTCCGGCCTTCGCACAGCTATCCGGCACTAGTTGCCCACCTTGGACATCGCCTGGTTGAAGAGGTTTTCCAAGGCCGGCGATGCGATGGCAAGGAGACCCGCCACCAGGATCGCGGACATTAGTGTGATCATCACCCACCCGGGCACGTCGCCCCGCTCGGTTTCGTCGTCCAAAGGGGTGGCCCGCAGCACAAGTGCCATGGCCCAGGCGGAAAGCTTCCGCGTGCCGGAGGTTCCTGCGGCACGGGTAGAGAAGTGGTTGGTCAAGGGATCCCCGATTCTTCGTTGTTGTGGGTGGAAACTGTCCTGCTCGCCTGTTGTGGCCGATGCTCCCTTAAAAGCTCAAGTCCAAAGCCGTGACCGCCGGGAAAGCAGCAAAGATGACTGTCAGGGGCAGAATGCCGAAGACGAGAGGGACCATCATTCCGATTTCCTTGCGGCCCGCCGATTCCATGAATTCGCGTTTTGCGGCGTCCCGGACGTCGGCTGCCTGCGCCCTAAGCACGTCAGCCAAGGGCGTACCGCGCTCTACTGCCACCACCAATCCATCCACGAACCTGACCAACGGAGGAAGGTCCGTCCTGGCAGAAAGTGCCTGGAATGCCTCGGCCAGTGGTTTGCCCGCACGGGTATCGGCCAGCACAGCGGCAAACTCCTCTGCCAGGGCGCCCCGCGCGGTGCGGCAAATCCGGTCCAACGCCCCCGCGGCGCTCTCCCCCGCGGCCACCGCGAGTGCCATGAGTTCTGCAAGACCGGGAAACTGGGACAACAGGGCTGCATCGCGCCGCTTGATCGCCCGGCCCAACATGTGGTCCCGGAGCAAATAGCCACCCAGCGCGGCTCCCCAGATCAAGGCGACGCCACCCACGGGATTGAATCGGCCGGCGGCAGCGCCCACAGCAACACCGATCAGGGCGAGTATGAATCCGGCCGCCGCCCACACAAGCTGTTCGGCCCTGAAATCCAGAACCGACTTTGCGGAACCAGCCCGGGCCAACCGCTTGGCCAAGGCAGCCCCACCAGGGTTGAAACGGCTGACGAACGCCCATCCATCGCCAATCACAGGGCGAACAATCCGCTCCAGCGCCCCAAAGGCGGTACCCGCGGTGGCCGGACGTCGCAGTAACCGTGACTCAAGGTTGAGGGTCCTAAGCTGCGGTTCCACCCTGTCCGAAAACGTCATCGGGCGCATGAATGGCAGTCGGGCAACCACCAACCATGCTCCGGTTCCCAACAGCAGGCCCAGGAGGACAGCGGTGGTTGTGGAAGCGTTCATCCGAGCACCCTTTCGTCCTCGGGAAGGGCACCAATACGCAGCATGGCGGTATAGCAGACTGCGGACACAACAAGGCCACCCAAGAGGACCATGACCCCGGTCGGCGTGTTGTACGCGAGCATGGCTTCAGGCCTTCCGGCCATGACCACCAGGACGATCCATGGCGCAGCCACCGCAACCCTCGCCCCGTTGACGGTCCAGGACTGCCGCGCCTCCAATTCATTGCGGGTGCGCGCACTTTCCCTGAGGAAGGCGGCGAGGGTTCCCAGCATGCGGCCGAGGTCGGATCCGCCAACCTCGCGTGTCATCCGCAGGGCTTCGATGATGCGGTCAGCAACGGGATCCGCCAGTCTCGCCTTCACATTGGTCAAGGCGGCATCGAACCGTCCTCCGGACCTGTAGTCGGAGCCGAAATCCGTGAACACGTGGCGCAGTTCTTCCGGGCCCTTGGTGCCAAGCTGGATCAAGGCATCGGGAAGGGAAAGCCCGGCACGGATCGCCGAACGAAGATGGTCCACAACGTCCGGCCACAGCTGCCGCAGCATGGCGCGTCGTCTCCGTGCCCGCCTGCGGACAACGGCCAAAGGCAGCCAGGCACCAAAGATACTGAAGCAGGCGGACACGGGCAGCGATCCCGTGACCAGGAGGAAGACCAGGAACGCCACCAGGCCAACCCCCGCGCAACAAAGCAGCAGGCCGGCACCGGAAACCTTTTCGATTCCCGCGGAGAGCAGCAGGAGTTCCAGCTTGCGCGGAACATGGTTTCGACGCGGCTCCGTGTGGGGCTTCTTCCAGGCAGACCACCACACCAGGAACATCCCTACGCCACCCACAGCGCCCAGCAAGGGAGCCATCAGTTCAATTCCAACAGGGCTGCGACGTCGAATCCCGAGCGCGCAAACTTGTCGATGGCGGGCAACGAGGTGCCGTTGGGCACAAGCCGGCCCTCGGCCATCTGGAACACCGGCGACGATTCGATCACGCCGTTCTCCACCCGGCGGCCAAGGGCCAGGATTTCAGTAACCTGCCTTCTCCCGGTGGAATGCCGGCTGCAATGCACCACGAGGTCGAGGCACGAAGCGACAGTGGGCACTACAAATGCGTTGGAGATGTTTGCCCCCGCCAGGAGTGGCAGCGTACAAATTTTTGTCACGGCATCATGGGCGGAGTTGGCGTGCACTGTACACATACCGGGGAGTCCTGAGTTCAAAGCAATGAGCATGTCCAGACTTTCGGCTTCCCGGACTTCCCCCACCACCAGGCGGTCCGGCCGCATGCGCAAGGCCTCCTTGACCAGCCGCCTCATGGGTATTTCACCCTCCCCTTCGAGGTTCGGCTGCCGGCATTGCAACCCCACCACATCCCTGAGCGGCAACTGCAGCTCGAAGATCTCTTCCACGGTGATGACCCGTTCCCGTGAACCAATGGCTGCTGCCAAGCAGTTCAATAGCGTCGTCTTCCCTGCTTGTGTTGCCCCGGAGACAAGGATGTTCAGCCCACTGGCCACAGCCGCGGAAAGGAACCTCGCCGATTGTGGCGTCAGGCTTCCCATATCCACCAGATGGTCCAACTTGCTGGCCCGTGCAATGAACTTCCGGATGTTGACAGCCCAGTGCTCTCTCGTGACATCAGGAATGGCCACGTGCAGGCGGGAGCCGTCGGGCAAGGAGGCGTCGACAAAAGGGGTGGACAAATCCAGCCTGCGCCCGGAGCTCTTGAGCATGCGCTCCACGAGATCGCTGATCTGTTGACCGTTCAAGGTGATGGCTGTGAGCTCGGACTCACCGTTGCGGGCCACGAATATCTGGCTGGGAGCATTGATCCAGATTTCCTCGATGCCGGGATCGTCAAGCAATGGCTGCAACGGACCGAATCCAGCGATGGCATCGAAAATGTGCCGGCGGGCCTCTTCCAACGGGCCAAGCGGAGGCAACGATCCCAGGAGGGCCCTGTCGTCGTAGTCGCGAACGGCCGCATCCACCAGTTGCCGTATATCCGTCCGCTTTTCCAAAGGATCCAGACCGCTTCGCCTGATGAGCTCACGGACCTCTCCCTCGACGATCCGCAGTGCTTCCATCAGACCCCCAATAACCCAGTGACTTGTAAACGAGAGGCGCATCTCGAGTCATTTACGCTAGGCGAGCCGTGCCGCCCTTCCAAGCAGCTTGGGGGGAAGCTGTGGATAAGTCAGAACCATTTACCCCTTTGGTAGCTCCAGCACCACTAGTCACTCCAGTTTCGAAGATGTTAGGGTAATGCCCGTTAGGAGCTGGCCTTTGGTCTCATGCGCAGGCGCCCGCCCCGGAGCTTGTCCGCAAGCCATCACCATGCGCCGCTGAGCCGCGGCACAGGGCCGGAAATAGGGATATGACAAGCAACCCAGTACGGTCCATCCGTCGCATTCCCCTGGCCAAGGCGGGGTTTGCCCTTTCACTCGCCCTCGCGTCCGGTACCTTCCTGGTGACTCCGGCCTGGGCTGACGACTCCGGCCCGCGCCCGGTGCCGCCGTCGGTGAGCGGGCAACCGGCAGCTCCGAAGGCGGAATATCCGCCTATCGGTTCGTCTCCGAGCAAGGAGGTCCCGCAGTCTGCGAAGACGCCGGTGGGTAACACGCCGGCGGCGAATACCGCCGTCGAACCTTCAACGGCCGGGAGTCCGGCAGCTGCGCCACCTTCTTCCGATGCCGTGCCCACTCCCTTGGCCGAGCGCGCGAAGCCGGGCACAGCTCCGGATGCGGAGGCCCTGAATGCCGCCATGAGGGCGGCCATTCCGGCGGGCGGTGCCGAAATGGGCCAACGTTCGCCACGCGTTGCTTCCTCGAAGCAGGAAGCCGGAACCGCCGGCCCCGCAGGATCGCGCAGCGTTGGCAGCGTGGTGCCCATGGCTCCCGATCCCGGCCACTGGCAGCCGACGGTGGGCGTCCAGGGGCAGGACGTCAGCGCCCACCAAGGCAACGTGGACTGGCAAAGCCAGTGGAACCAAGGTTCCCGTTGGGCGTACGTCAAGGCCTCGGAGGGCAATTACTACGTCAACGAAAACTACGCGCAGCAGTACAACGGCTCCCGCAACGTTGGCATGGTCCGCGGCGCCTACCATTTCGCCATCCCCAATTGGTCTTCCGGCGCGGACCAGGCACGGTATTTCGTTGCCAACGGTGGTGGATGGACAGCTGACGGCTACACGCTGCCTCCCGTGCTGGACATCGAATACAACCCCTACGCCGGCCGAACCATCAACGGCTTCTACTTCGGCAACACGTGCTACAGCATGTCCAAGGCCCAGCTTGGACAATGGGCTGCAGACTTCGGCAACACCGTCAAGGCCCTCACCGGACGCTTCCCCGTCATCTACAGCACCACCGACTGGTGGAACACCTGCGTCGGGAACACGACCTTCGGCAGCTACCCCCTGTGGATCGCCTCCTACTGGTCAAACCCCACCAACTCCCCCGGCACCATGCCCGTGAGCTGGGGAAACTACACCATGTGGCAATACAGCAGCACGGGCCCTTTCGAGGGCGACTCGAACATCTTCAACGGCAGCTATGACCAGCTGCGGACATTCGCCCGTGGTGTTTCCTACCCCTCAAATCCGTCCATCAAGTCAGGAGCCGACGTCCTCACCACCAGCGCAGCGGGCAGGCTCGACAATTTCCCGGCGGATGGCAGCGGCAGGATCACGGGCCCGGTCACCATAGGTTCGGGCTGGTCCGGCGCGAAGGCGGCCTACGTGGTGGACTGGAACCAGGACGGTGTCCAGGACATCCTCTCGCAATGGTCCGACGGCACGTTGAAAGTGTTCCGGGGCGCTCCCGGCGGGGGTTTCTACGCTCCCCTCCAAGTGGGCTCCGGCTGGCAGGAGATGTCCCTTACCGTCGGTTGGTGGAACTCCAGGGATCCGTATCCCGGCGTGATCGGGCAGGACTACCTTGGCAACCTCTACCGGTACCCGAATACCGGAGGCGGAGCCCTGGGCAGCGGCGTCAGGATCGGCACCGGGTTCAGCGGACACCAGCTGAACCAGATCGACTTCGACGGCGACGGCAACCAGGACATGGTCACGCGAACCTCTGACGGCACGTTGCGCCTGTACAGGTCCAATGGTGTTGGCAGCTTCATCAACGAGCCCGCGAGGACCATCGGTACCGGCTGGTCCGGCATGAGCGCGGTCAGCTCCGCCATCAACTTCAGCGGCGCAGCTTCCCAAGGCCTCCAGGCCCGGGCAGCCAACGGCGACCTCTACTACTACCCGGCAATGTCCGGTTCCTGGGGCAACCGCAGCCTGATCGGCCTCGGGTGGAACGACGCCACGCTCATCAGCGGGGCACCCCTGGATGTGGAGACCACACTGGGCATCGATGAGGAGGACATCCTGGCCGTCCGCCCGGACGCCAACCTTTACCGCTACCCCGGAACGGGAACAACTGCACTGCTGCCCCAGGACCTCATTGGAACCGGGTGGGCCGGGCTCCAAGCGGGCTTCGTCACAGACTGGAACGGCGACGGCGCGCTGGACATTGTGGCCCAGTGGTCCGACGGACGCCTGAACGTCTACCCAGGCAGGAACGGCAGCGGTTTTGGCGCTCCCATCTCCCTGGGAAGCAATTGGAAGAACTGGACGTTGACGGTGGGCACGTGGAAGAAGGCCGATGCGAATCCGGCCATCGTGGGATACGACGCCAACGGCCGCCTCTACTACTTCGCCAACCCCAGCGGCAAAACGGTTTCCACCGGAGTCTCCATCGGCGTCGGGTGGTCCGGACTGGACATCGCTCAAATGGATTTCGACAAGGATTCGAACGCCGACCTCGTGGCCAAGACGACCACGGGTGACCTCAAACTGTACCGAAGCAACGGAGCCGGCAATTTCATCGCCGGAACTCCGCGGGTGGTGGGCACGGGCTGGGATGTCATTTCGAGTTTCGGTGCGATACGCAGTTTTGCCGGGGCAGGGTCCACTGGCATCATGGGCCGCACCACTGGTGGCGAGCTCCGCTATTACCCGGTTGGTTCCAACAGCACCTGGGGCACCCCCTCAAGGGTCGGGACCGGATGGAACGGCCTGACGATCCTTACCCCCGCTGCCAGGTAACCACCCGGCGGTACGGCATGAAGGGCCCGTCCACGGAAATTCTCCGCGTGGACGGGCCCTCGTGCGTTTGTCCCACGGGACGTTGGCCGCACTCGATATTAATCCGGCTTGAACCGGCCTAAATTCCTCCATCACATGTTCTAATGAAGGTGGTCTCACGTATTGGCTGTTCAGCGCATTCGGGAAACGGACTTTGTTTGGGGGCAAACGAAGAACAACCCGCAGCGCGCAATCAAGGAGTGATCTTTTATGGCGTTTAGAGTTGGAACTGCCATCGCTGACATTACGCCGTCCCTGAGCACCAATCCGTATATGGCGGGATATGGGACTACCGATGGCGGGCGCGAAGCCACCAGCAGTTCGCCTTTCGAGCCCCTCTACGCCCGGGCCATCCTCATCTGGGAAGACGCCAATCCCCACATCATCATCAGCCTGGATGTGCTGGCCTTGCCGCGGGAAATGCACCAGCGCATCAGGGATCGGATCCTGGATCTGGCGGACTGGGCCACCAGCGACATCCTCATACAGGCCACGCACACCCACAACGGCCCTGCCTTGATCGACACTTTGCATCCCTTCATGGCCTATGGGCTCTCGGACCTGGGCTTGGTCCGGTCCTACAGCGCCGACCTTGAGGACACCATCGTGAACCTCGCACAGGAAGCCCTGGACGCGGACGAGACCGCCGTGACCTTCGACTACAAGGTCTCCACCCAGAACTTCTCGGCGAACCGCGTGGGCCTGCCCTATACCGAGACGGCAGTGCCAATCCTGGTAGCAAGACGGGGTAACGGCACCCCGGCAGCCGTGATCTTCAGCTATGGCTGCCACCCCATCAGCGCCGGGCTGCGGACGCTTTTCGATGGGGACTTCGCCGCCGGCGCCTGCAACTATATCGAGAACCGCAATCCGAATTGCTTCGCGATGTTCATCCAGGGGCCCGCCGGCGACCAGGATCCCGGCGGCGTCCGCAGTTGGGAACTGCGGGACCAGCATGGCGATGCGCTGGGGGCCACGGTAAACAACAATATGCAGTCCGCGGGCCGCGCCTTGGCCGGCCCCATGGTCACCCGGTACCAAGAGGTCCAGTTGCCGCTGGACATCACCCCGACGGCGGCAAACCTCGCGGCCGTACGGGCCGCCTACGTCTCACGCCTTCCGAACCCGAACGGGCAACCCCAGTGGTACCAACGGCATGCACAAGTGATGATCGGGCGGATCGACAGCAACAGCTACGCCACATCCGTGCCGTCCCCGTTCCAGGTGTGGAAGTTCAACGGCAGTCCCCAATTGAAGATCGCCATGATCGGCGGCGAACTTGTGAGCGGCTATGCCGCATACTTCCGCAACAGGAACGGCGGGACCAACGGAATCATCGTGGGCGGGTATGCCAACGAGTCTTGCTGCTACATTCCCAGCAATGAATTCTTTCCACCATCAATGCCCTTGGGCAGCTACGAGGGTGGCTGGGAGCCGGATTATCCAGGAATTGCCGGCGGCTCCATGACCGTCTATGGCCATATTGCCCATTTCAAAGCCGGAACAAATGGCGTGGAAACCACTCTGATCAATGCCATGAATTCACTGCTGGCCTAGAATTCCGGCAGTGGCAATGGCGCGGACCCGAAAAGGATCCGCGCCATTGTTTGTGCAACAAGAATAATTGCTAGGAAACCACGGCGGTCTTCAGCCACCTCGTGAAAATGGCTGCCTGTGGCGCCAGGGGCGCCAGGGTCAGCGCCCCTTTCACCACGGGAACGCCGTAGGCGGCCAGGGAGGCTGCCAGGTTCCGCGGATCGGTGCGGGTACAGGCCCGGATGATCCTGAGGCAGAGTTCGGAGGCCTGTCCACCCGGGGCTCCCGCAGCCACCGCTGCGTTGACGGCAGCTGTCTCTTCCGATGTCAGCACGTGCGGACCCGAACCGACATAGGCCACCTGGCAGTCCGTGATGTGCATGTAGCGGGTGGAAGCCCACACCTCTTCCAGGCTCGAGAACTTGCCGATAAGGCTGCCGTCCGCGGCCAGGCACGTGAATTGGTACCTCACCAACGGCTCGGGCTTTTCCCTGGCCACATGGTCGTCTTTGGCAACGGCCGGGGCCACGTCAAGGGCGGAGGTTTGGGAAGTTTCTACTTTGGTTCCTGAGCAACCGGCCAGGGCAATTGTTGCCACACCAAGCTGAAGAACACTGCGCCTGCGCATGTCCACCGAGGGATCCCCACTTCATTCGGATGCTCCCCAGCTCCGCATGCATTGGTTATTCGCCCCAAGCCGTTTCCGGCTGCGTCTTAGTACATCTTCCCCCAAATTCCGCATTTGTCACTAGTAAACTTTTGGCCGGCCGCCAGGTCCACGGTTTTGGCGGCCTCGGGAAGGCCACCGCTGTCGACGACGCCTCCGTCCGGCGCCGCGACCGACCAGGCGCATCCTTCGGCGGAGACCCCTTGCTTGACCACTTGGTAGCTGCCAGGTTCCATCTGCTCCCCGACGGCATGCGTACCATCGCCTACGCGCGTCCCGTTGGCCCAGCCGTCGAGGATCTTGCCCTGCGGGGCGTCGGGGCAGTACTGGGCCGCAGCAAGGAGCGTTGCCCTGGCACTTCCTGCAAACCCGTCCGGCCCCGCCTCGTCGCTGATCCTGGTGCACAACCGGAGGATGTCCAGCATGACGGCCAAACCGCCGTCTCCCGCGTCCTGCTGTCCGGCGGCAGAAACCGCCTCGGCTTCACGGGGTGTCGCTACGAACGGCTGCTGGTCTTCGTAGCCGACTTCGCAGGAACCCATGCGGGTGTAGTTGGTTGCGGCCCAGACCTCCGCAAGGCTGGACAGCTGCACTTCCGGAGAAGCGTCCAGGCTGGTGCAACGGAAAGAGTAACGGCCAGGTTCGTCGTCACCGGGGCCGATGTCACCTTGGCTGGGTGGGTCACTCAACGGAACGGACGACGGCGACGGGCTGGGTGCCGCGGTCACGGTGCCGCCCGCAGAGGCTGCCGGGCTGGAGCTGGCAGAGGGCTGTGGCGCAGGGGCGGTGCATCCGCCCACGAGCATCACCAGGAACACTGCCAAAGGGATCATTCTGCGCATTGCTACCTCCACCTCAATCGTCCGTGGCACGTAATCGGCGGTCAAGACAGGGTGCGGTCAAGACAGGGGACGGGCCGGGTTCGCAGACGGTGCCGAAAAAATCCACTAGTGACAAATGTGAAAATTGGGGGAAGATGTACTAAGACGCAGCCGGAAACGGCGTGGGGCGAATAACCAATGCATGCGGAGCTGGGGAGCATCCGAATGAAGTGGGGATCCCTCGGTGGACACGCGCAATCGCAGTGTTCTTCAGCTTGGTTTGGCATGCCTTGCCCTCTCCGGTCGCTCAAGAACAGCTCATGAAACCTCCCGCCGTACTGCCTTGGGCACCAAGGGCCAACGGCTCCGGCGTCAGAAAACAACCGCAGTCATCGCGGCGGCAAGCCTTGCCACGGCTGCACTGACGGGCATGCTGGCGGCTGGTCCCGCCGCAGCCGACCAGGCCCGCCAAACCGTGGCCGTCGGCCTGACCAAGGCTGCCGGCGCAGTTGTCGACCCGAAGGGCCGGATCTGGGTATCCGATTCCCGGGCCGGCTTCTGCCGTGTCACCGAGACGGCCGGCGCAACCACGGGCGGCCTCGAAACCAGCACGTGCCTCGGCGGAACCCTTGCCGGCCATGAGACAGGACCCGCCCTCGCCGGCACCCCGGCAATCATTGATCCAACGCCGGGCAACCCGGGCAGCGGCGACGAAATCGCGTTCATTCCGGATGCCTCCGTCGGAAGTTCCGAGGTATACCGCGCCGCGTGGGATGCGGGAAGCAGCGTCTTCAACTACGAAAGCCAGCTGACCATTTTCGACGGCGACCTGCGGCCAAACGCTGCCAGCGACGGTCCCGATGGCAATATCTACTTGTCCTTTGCCAATGCCAGGTCGATCGTCAAGATCGTCGATCCAACGGCACTTCACCCCAGCATCGAGTCCATTGCCTCGGTCAATTCCAGCTCACTGGGGATAGCGGCAACACACCGCAACAGCGCCGGCAACGTCGTAGTGTATGTCGCTGAAACGTCGGGCCTGACAGTCTTCACGGCGCCCGACGACGGTGTCTTGACCAACTACGTGCCGACGGCGTTGTACAACGTCGGAAAGCCAACGGCCATCTACTACGACTGGGAAACCCCCCTGGTGCTGTACACCGGGACCAGCGGCGGCACCAGCAGTGCCGACGCAGGCAAGGACACCATTTCCCGGATCGACCTGAGCAACGACTCGGTGGACAACCAGTGGGCACTTGGGTTCAGCAAGGTCGGCGGAATCACCATGCGGGACGGCAAGGTCCTGGTCATGGACGATCCCGGCCAATTGGCCCCGGCCAAGCCAAGCGGACAGGGCAGGCTGCAGAGCCTCGGCGGCGTCGTACCGTCCATCGTCAGCGGCCCGACGGCGGCAAACGGCACCCAGGCGGCCAACCCCGCTTTCACCAACGACTCCACGCCCACCTTCGCTGTGGCGTCGACGCCGCCGGGCGGCGCCCTCGACTGCAGCCTGCAGCTGAGCACGGCTGCACCGGTTTGGACCGGCTGCACCAGCGGAACCTTTACGCCCACCACCGCCTTGGCGGCCGGTGCCTACACCTTCTCCGTCAGGGCGGCACCATCCGGTGTTCCGGTTTCCCGTTCCTTCACCATCGACCTGACGGCTCCGAAGGCGCCGGTCATCACCGCACCTGCAGACGGGTCAACGGTCAACGGCACTCCGGTTCTTGGGGTGACGTCGGATCCGGACTCGGTACTTTCCTGCTCCGTCGATTCCACGACGGCGTTCACGGCCTGCGCCAATGCACAGACACTGAACCTTGGGACGGCGGGCCAGCATGTGATCCGGGTCCGGGCGACGGACATGGCCGGAAACGTCAGCACCGTCGCCTCGGTGACAGTGACGGCAGACCTGACCGCTCCGCAGGTGAGCATCACCTCGCCGGCGCAGGGAGCAACGGTGGGCGCCTCGCCGTCGTTCGTGTTTACGTCGACGTCAAGCGACATCGCAGGCTACCGCTGCAAGCTCGGCAACAATGCCTTCACTGAGTGCACGTCGCCCAAGGCGTACACGAACTTGCCCAACGGAACGGCAACGTTCACGGTCGAGGCCAGGGACGCAGCAGGAAATACGTCCACAGCCACCCGAACGGTAACGGTGTCCGCTGCGGACACCACGGCCCCGGTGGTTTCGGTTAATCCAGCGGGCGGCACCTATGGTCCCAACAAGACCGTCACGCTGTCCGTCAACGAGGCTGCAACCATCTACTACACCACTGATGGAAGCACCCCCACTGTCGCAAGCTCCGTGTACTCGGCACCCCTGCCATTGCGGACCATGTCCCTGAAGTTCTTCGCCAAAGACACGGCCGGCAACTCCTCGGCCATCGCCACGCAGGCCTACACGGTGGATAACACCCCGCCAGTGCTGACGGTGTCCCCGGCGGCCGGTGGCTA
Organism: Paenarthrobacter sp. NPDC089988; assembly: GCF_044748465.1. Lineage (NCBI taxonomy): Bacteria > Bacillati > Actinomycetota > Actinomycetes > Micrococcales > Micrococcaceae > Paenarthrobacter > Paenarthrobacter sp. NPDC089988. The sequence continues at coordinate 390,452 of NZ_JBIVGD010000002.1, read as the reverse complement.
TCCCTCCGGCCAACTCGTGACCATGACATCCAGCGAGGCCGGCGGCATCTTCTACACCACCGACGGCACCACGCCTGGCACGGCAGCCACGGGAAGCACCAAGGCGTACACCGCGCCGTTCGCGCTGACGGGGAACACCACAGTCAAATCCCTCGCCGTGGACGCCTACGGCAACGCCACGGCAGTCCAGTCCACCGCCTACACAGTGCTGGATACAACGCCACCGGTGGTCACAGCCAATCCGGCGGCGGGCAGTTACCCCGCCAACCAACAGATCACGCTGACGGCCAATGAAGCCGGCTCCAGCATCTACTTCACCACCAACGGAACCAATCCGACGGCCACGGCCGCCAACAAGTACTCAACGCCGATCACGCTGACCGCAGCCATGACGCTGAAGTACTTTGCGGTGGATCCGGCCAACAACAGTTCGGCAATCGTCAGCCAGGCCTACACCGTGGCGGCGCCACCGGCCAACACCTGGAAGGACTACACCGGCGACGCAAAGAACGATGTTGTTGCACGCGATAACGGCGGCACGCTCTGGCTCTACCCAGGCAACGGGGCCGGCGGCTGGTTGACCCAGAAGTCCCTCGGAACAGGGTGGAACACGCTCACCGCGATCGTTCCCGGCAAGGACTTCAACGGCGATGGCCGCAGCGATGTCCTGGCCCGGGATGCCAACGGTGTCCTCTGGCTGTATCCCGGAAACGGTGCCGGTGGACTCCAACCGCGGATCCAGGCCGGAACAGGCTGGAACGGCATGACGCTCATCCTGGCACCGGGCGACTTCAGCGGCGACGGCAAAGCAGACATCCTCGCGCGGAACTCCGCCGGCGCCCTCTGGCTCTACCGCGGCAACGGGACGGGCGGCTTCGGCACCGTGACGCAAGTCGGCTCGGGCTGGAACGCCATGAACGCCATCCTGAGCACCGGCGACTTCAATGGCGACGGGAAGACGGACGTGCTGGCCAGGGACACCTCAGGCATCCTCTGGCTGTACCCGGGCAACGGTACCGGGGGCTGGCTCAGCCGGGTGCAAGTGGGCAGTGGCTGGTCCTCGATGACTGCCATCCTGGGACCCGGTGATTTCAACGGGGACGGAAAGAACGACGTCCTGGCCAGGGACGCCGGCGGCAACCTGTTCCTCTACCCCGGCAATGGAACGTCCGGCTGGCTGTCCCGCAGCCAGGTCGGCTGGGGATGGGGAGGCTTCACCTCGCTCCCCTGACCGGAGCCACATAGGGCAGGACGGGGCTACCTGCCCTGTGGCTCATAAGAAAACGGCCCGGACGCAGTCACTGCGTCCGGGCCGTTTTTGGTGCGTCGTCAGGCACGTTCCTTCATGGGGTGCATGGTCGGCCTGTCCGGGCTGGCCTGGATGTCCAGCTGGAGCGAGACCAGCAACATCTGGACACCCAGCACAAAGGGCACCACAGCAAGCATCACCGACCCCGCCGTCGGCGATCCGACACTGGCAGCGAGGACCCAGGCGCCAACACCGAGTCCCATGACGATCAGGGCGAGTCCGGCGATCAGGAGCAAGGCCACAGCGGAGAAGGACCACACCATGTACTTCCACCAGACCCGGCGCCAGAAGCCACCAAACAACATGGCCAAGAGTTCGGGAATGACCTTGCGCAGCTTGATGCTGGAGACTTCGTTTCCATAAACGGCCGGAATCGGAACGTCGACGATCGGCACATCCAGGATGTTCAAGTGGATCAGGAGGTCGTTCTCGAAGCTGTACCGGGCCGCCACCTTGTTCATCGGCAGGCGGCGAAGAACCTCTGTCCGGATTGCGGTGTAGCCGTTCTGGGGATCGAAGATGTGCCAGTAACCGGAGGCAAGCTTGGTCATGAAGGACAAGACGATATTGCCGAAAATCCGGTAGCCGGGCATGCCTGCGAAAGATTCACCGGAGAAGAACCGGTTGGCCTTCGCGAAACCGTAACCGTCCACTACGGGATCAAGCAACTGGGGAAGGTACTCCGGGTCCATCTGGGCGTCACCGGCCATGACCACGTTAATGTCGGCACCGAGCTCCATCGCAGCCTTGTGCGCGGTCAGGACAGCGCCTCCCACGCCCTGGTTGACCTCGTGACGGATGAGGGTGACCCTGCCGTCGTCGGCGCGCCGGGCGGCGCCGGATGTGTCGTCGGGGCTGCAGTCATCGACGATGACGATGTGATCGACAAACTCCGGCATGGTCTGGATGACCTGCGCGATATGGTTCTCTTCTTTGTAGGCCGGTACTACCGCGGCAATTCGAACGCCTCGATACATCGCTTATCCTTCGCTGCTCTTTGGTGTGAGGTTCTGTGGTGGCGCGTCGGTGTCTGTCGCGCCATCGGTCTTGTGGCTGGAGTCCGTCGCGTGCTTCTTCTGCGGAAAGACCCAGTGCTTGTAAATGAAGTAGTTCCAGGCCATGGTCGCGGCGGTCGCCACCACTTTACCGGCTACGTAGCCCGCGCCAAGGAACTGGAAGAGTTCCACGATTCCCATGACCGCGAGGGTGTTGAAAGCCAGGAGCCCCGAATAACGGAGCACGCCGCCAATGGCCGTGCCTCCGCCGCCGAAAGCGAAGTGACGCTGAAGGAAGTAGTTGAAGAAGAAGCTCCCCCAGAATCCGGCGCCCGTGGCAAGCCACAGCGGCCAGCCAAAGACCTGGAAACACAGTGCGAGCAGTCCCAGGTCAACCAGGAAACTCAGGCCGCCGATCAAAAGGAACCTGAAAAGGCTCGATGCCAGGAATTTAGCGATGAATGCCTTCATGGTCAGCAAATCCTTCCGAGCGGGGCAATGCCGTCAGGGTTCCGGTTTTCGAGGATGCCTGGTACACCGTCAAGCTGGACCCTGTCCTTGGCGTCGGCGTCAAAGGCTTCCTTGCCGCCTGGCAATTGGGACCAGTCGATCTGGTAGAGCGCGGCGTTGCCTTCGCGGGTGACCAGCTTCAGGTACGGAATGGAATCCGGCTCGGTCAGGCCGGGCTTCGGCTCATCCCAGGCGCGGATACGTCCATCAGCGATGTAAACCCACTCTATGCCGAGCTCGGAAGCCGCCGCACGCGCTTGGGCGTCACTGGCCAGTTCCGGAAGTTTTTGCAGGACCAGAAGCTGCCTGTTGGTGGGAAGGACCTCGAAGTGCCGGATCATGGGCATGCGGTTGCCCAACGCGTACATCCACACAGAACCATCACACGAATCGTTGAGTACGGTGGCATCCTGTGGGACGTACTGGTCCACCTTGCTCAGGAGGTCCACCTCCGCAGCACTCAGCGTAGCGCCATCCACTTTTGTGTTGATGTTGATCCGCTCGGCGTTCTGCTTGAAGTACGGCGTGGCCCCGATTCCCGCGGCCAGCAGCACGACGAACGCCGCCGCCACCGTCACCAGGCGACTGGGCCGCCGTCGTACGTCACTGCCGGCTTCCGACGGCGACGACCGCCGCGCACGGATTTTGCCTGCCAGCCATTCGACTGCCTCGGCGGCCTGGGCAACGCCCAAGCCCGCCAATGGCACCAGAAGCATGACGAGGATACCGAAGATCCGCCACTGGTCATCGTAGAAGGGAGCCGTCAGGTTCAGGAACCGGGGACTCTCACTGCCCATGGTGTAGACCGAAAGGAAAGCGAACGCCAGGACCGGTCCGAAATACCACCACATGCGGATGCGGAGCACCACAGCCAGGCAGCCCAGGGCCACCAGGACAGTGAGGATCGGCATCGCAATGGATCCATGGTGCAGGAAGATGATGTTCTGGATGGCCCCGTTGCGGTCGGTATCCGGCGCCCACATCATCTTGGAGACGCGCTCGGACTCCTTGAGCATCTGCTGGATGATCGGCAGGCCAAGCACGGCGGCGAGCACTCCGGCGACTGCCAGGTAGACCGTAATGCCGAGGATCCGGCCCCTTCGCCTGATCGCGGCCGAAAGGAACCAGAAGACCAGCAACGGCAGGACGACGAACGCAAGGGAGGGGTGCACGGCAATCAGGCCCACCGCACCGAAGGCGATCCCGGGGATCCAGAACTTCCTGCCTTCCAGCGCCCCCTTGATGGCAAGGAAAGCGAAGGGACCCACCAGCAGCATGCCGGCGAAGAACGGAATCAGTGGACCACGCCACAGGAGGTCGTAGGGATAGACCGTAAACCACCCGGACACGGCCCCCGCAGCGGCAACGGCAATCGGACGACGCGTTACCACCATGGTCAGGGCCATGGTGCTCAGCGGCAACTGGACCGCCATCATCACCAAAACGAAGACGTTCAGGAAAACAGGGATGCTCACCCCGGTCAGGGGCCACACCAGGGACAGCAAAGCATGGAACGCAATGGGGTAGCTGCGGATCGGCGCATCGGCAATGGACGTGTCGTAGTAGGCGAAGTTACCCGCGATGCCCGGATCCCACTCGTGGTTGACCGAGATCAAGCGGATCATGTTGGCGTGCCAGGGAATGTCCCAGTCCTGGTTAATGCCAAGGAGCCCCTCGGTACCAACAGTCCAGGACACTGCCGCCACCGCCCCGCCGGCCACCAAGCCGGCAATCAAAATCCACCAAGCTCCCGAAATGTGGTGCTTGCCGAAAATTCCGGGACCGGCCGGGACCGGCAACCCGAACCTGGCAGGGAACCGACGCTGCAGCGTCAGGCGCAAAGCCAAAAGAACTCCGGCCAGGATCACCAGCACGCCAGCGACAGGCAACAGTTGCCAGCTCATGCCAAGCCCATGGCCCATGACGCCGATGACCGTCAGGGCGCCCATTCCCAACAACGGCGCAACCACCGGCAAGATGGTCCGACGGACTCCCAGTGCCTCCCCGAGCAGCCAGCCGGGACCCCACCACAACACAACGATCAGGAGTACACACAACAGCAGAGGGCCGATAGCCATTCCTACGGTCGCCTTTCTTAGATGCTTCCACCAGCCATCCGGTGACAGACGACTTATGCAGTTGGAGGCCGGACTAGTTGCGTTCCCTCAACCAAGCCACGGCTTGGTCTGCTGGACCTTCGAATTGCACCGTACCGGATGAGAGGACTACTCCCCTGTCACAAATACGGGCGATCATGTCCAGGTCGTGGCTGACCACCACAAGGGTGCGGCCCTCATCGGACAACTGCCTGATTTTCGCCAGGCACTTGCGCTGGAATGGCTCGTCGCCCACCGCGAGGATCTCATCCACAAGGAAGATATCCGGCTGGGTGTGCACCGCCACGGCAAACGCGAGGCGCAGGAACATGCCCGAAGAGTAGAACTTCACTTCCGTATCGATGAACTGCTCGATCTCCGAGAAAGCGACGATCTCGTCGAATTTCGCGTTGATTTCTTCCTCGGTCATCCCAAGGATCGCAGCATTCAGGAAGACGTTCTCACGTCCCGAGAGGTCCGGGTGGAAGCCGGCGCCAACTTCGATCAGGCCGGCAACCCGGCCTTTGGTACGGACCGTCCCCTTGTCCGGAAGGATCACGCCGGAAATCAGCTTCAGCAACGTCGACTTGCCGGAACCGTTGAAGCCCAGCAAAGCAACCGTCTCGCCCGGCTGGATCTCGAAGCTCACGTCATGCAGGGCATCGAATTTCTTGGTCAGCTCACCCTTGCGTCCCTTGACCAGCCAGACCAGCGTCTCCTTCAAGGAGTGTGAATGGCGGAGGTTGAAGGTCTTCTTCAGGTTCTTGACGATGATTGCAGCGCCCACTCAGACCTCCTGCGCAAAGTGGCCCTCAAGCCGGCGGAACACCAGCTGGCCAATAATAAGGAACACAGCGGCCATCCCCAGCCCGGCGAAACCGGTCATGAGGAGGTGCGGCGGCAATTCAACCGGCTTGGTGACGGTCGGGTACCAAAAGGCCCAGTGGAACAATTCCACCGCGACGGTCACCGGGTTCAGCTGGTAGATCGTCAGCGCCCAATCCGGAGCGAGGCGGCGGATCATGGTCCAGTCATAGAGGACCGGGGACGTCCAGGTGACAACCATCATGAGCATGTCCACGATGTTCTCGGCGTCGCGGAAAAACACGTTGATGGCACCAGCGAGCAGACCCAGGCCGGTGGCCGTGACGGCAACGATGATGAAGCCGAGCAACGCTCCGAAAAGCTGGAGGGCGTCCGGGTGCCATCCACTGAGCAGCGCTGCCGCCAACAGGACCACCAGCTGCGGCAGGAAGTGCACCGCGGCAACCCAGACCGAAGCCACCGGGAACAGCTCCCGCGGAAGGTAGATCTTCTTCACCAAGGCGGCATTCCACACAATGGAACGCGTGGCGTTGGAGAACGCTTCGGTGAAGAAATTCACCACGATCACGCCCGAGAACATGTACAGGGCGTAGTTGGGGATCTGGTCCCCCACCCGAAGCACGATGCCAAGGGCCAGGAACAGGACCAAGTACTGAACCAGGGGTTTGACGTAGGACCAGGCCAGTCCCAGCACGGAACCCCGGTAGCGGACCCGCAGTTCCTTGCGGACGATCAGTTTGAGGAGGTACCGGCGCCGGAAGACATCCAGCAGCCCGGCACCAACCCCGGGAACAGCATATGTATCAGTCGACTCGGCCATCGCTACTGTTTGGACTCCGAAGCGTCGAAAGTTTCGCGCCATGAATCCATCGAGGTGATCTCATGCAGGGCGTCGCGGTACTCTGCGCGCAGGGCCTCCCAGTTCGAGAAGAGCTGCGCATGGAGTTGGGCACTTTCCACAAGCATGCGGCGGACGAGCTTCGGATCACGGCGGTACCACGACGCACCCGTGCCGTCAGCGTTGGACACGACGGCGCTGTCAAGGTGCGCAAGGCTCCACCATTTGCCGTCCTGGTGCGCGACGTGGGCTTCAGGGTTCGTTCCGGCCGATTCGCGGACCGGTGCGATGGTCTGCTTCAGAACAGTCTTCACTGCCCAGGGAAGAAGTCCGAGGGCACCCGGCTGCTTGTATGTCTGGGGCTTCTTCGGGGGACGCTTCCGGAACGCTTCGGGGAACGCTCCCGGATCGGTCTTTACCTGTGAGTCAACGAACTCCTCGCGCATGGCCCGGAGTTTGGGCATGGTTGTGGGCAGTTGCTCGTGGAGTTTCCCCGGTCCTTCAAGGACGTCCCTGAGGGCCATGATGCGCGCCTGCTCCGGGTAGTACTGCATGGACACCAGGTGCTTGATGTCGGTGTTCAGGCTTTCCCGGAAAATCCGGCCGCCCTTGGGGAACGGGGAATGCAGGAGCGTCGCGATGAGGCGGTTGCGCTCGTGGTAGTAGGCCTGCCAGTCCACGGAGTCGTCCTTGTCGGCCCACGAAACGTGCCAAACGGCGGCACCGGGAAGGGTGACTGTCGGGAATCCGGCGGCACGGGCACGCAGGGAGTACTCAGCGTCGTCCCACTTGATGAAGACAGGCAACGAAAGGCCGATCTTCTCAATGACCGTCTTTGGAATCAGGCACATCCACCAGCCGTTGTAGTCGGCATCCCAGCGACGGTGCAGGAGCGGCGTGGAGCGGAGTCCTTCAGCCGAGAAGTCGTGGTTGCCAAGGCCCTCGACGGGGCCCCAGAGGAAACGGTAGAAGTTCACGACTTCGGCGTAGGCGTGGAGCACCGACTTGTTGTACATGTCGAACATGTGTCCGCCAACGATCGTTGGCTTGCGGCAGAGGTCGGCGAAGGCAACTGCGCGGAGCACGCCTTCGGTTTCCAGTTCGATGTCGTCGTCGAGCAACATGACGTAGTCGCTCTTGTCGGTGGCCAGGGTCTCGTACATGTTCCGGGCGAAACCGCCGGAACCGCCGAGGTTTCCCTGGTTGATGATGCGCAGCTGGTCTCCCATGGAGGCTGCTACGGCATCAAAACCGTCCTCGTCGGCAACTTTCTTGTTGCCCTGGTCCACGATGATCAGCTCGGCCAGGATCTGGCGAAGTCCGGCGTCGGCGTCGATCGACTTGATGGTCTCGAGGCAATAGTCCGCACGGTTGAAGGTGGTGACACCAAGGGTCACCTTACCCTGCGGACGGCCCTCGGACGGAACGGCCCAGTGGGCATTCTTCAGCGTCATTCCGTCGCCGCCGGCGATCAGGTCGAACCAGTACCACCCGCCGTCGCCGAAGGGCGCAAGGGTCAGTTCAACGTCGTTGGACGCCTGGCCCTCGACCAGGATGGAGTCCACGCGCTGGGAGGCTCCCCTGGCGTTGGAGCGATAGACGATGACCGTGCCTTCGCCTTCGGTTTCGATGTGCAGCACCGTCTTGGTGGCAACGGTCCACTTGCGCCAGTAGCTGGCCGGGAAGGCATTGAAGTACGAGCCAAACGAGAGGCGCTCGCCCCTGCGGACCTGAACGGAGCCACGGTCAAGGATGTCTTCCGGGTGAAGCTTGCGGGCCATGCCGACGGCCTGGATGACCGCTGTGCCGTTCTCGTCCTGTTTGCGGACCTTGTTCGTGTCAGGGTCAACGTACAGAGGCAGGGTGTCAAGGTCCCGGTTGGCGGGGAAGACCACGCGCTGTACGATCCGAAGATCCTGGTCGCCGGCCTCGGCTTGGGCAACGGTCATGGGAGTCTCCTGGCTTTCGTTAGTCGTGGCGGTCATGCGTCCACTCCACCGCTTTCCAGCTTGGCGCCGCCTGTGAAGTGCGGCTTGATCTTGTTGTCGAACATGGACAGCGCAGAGCCGATGGCCATGTGCATGTCCAGGTACTTGTAGGTTCCGAGCCGGCCACCGAACAGCACGGACTTCTCGCCGCGTGCCAGGTCGCGGTAGGCAAGCAGTTTGCTGCGGTCATCGGAGGTGTTCACGGGGTAGTAGGGTTCGTCGCCCTTCTCCGCAAAGCGCGAGAATTCCCGCATGATGACTGTAGCGTCCTTCGTGTAATCCCGCTCGGGGTGGAAATGGCGGAACTCGTGGATGCGGGTGAAGGAGGCATCTTCGTCCGGATAATTCATGACGGCGCAGCCCTGGAAGTCCTCGATGGGAAGAACTTCTTCTTCAAGGTCAATGGTCCGCCAGGACAAATCGCCCTCCGCGTAGTCGAAGTACCGGTCCACCGGTCCCGTGTAGATGACCGGAACCTGCCCCAGGACGGAGGAGCGGCCAAATTCGCCGTCGTCGAAGAAGTCGGTGTTCAGGATGACCTCGATGTTCGGGTGGTCCGCCATCCGTTCGATCCAAGCCGTGTAACCGTCCACCGGAAGGCCTTCATAGGTGTCGTTGAAGTACCGGTTGTCGTAGTTGTAGCGGACGGGGAGCCGGGAGATGATCTCTGCGGGCAGGTCCTTGGGATCCGTTTGCCACTGTTTGCCCGTGTAGTGCTTGATGAATGCCTCGTACAGCGGGCGGCCAATGAGCTGGATGCCTTTGTCGTTGAGGTTCTGCGGATCCGTTCCGGCAAGCTCGCCGGCCTGTTCGTTGATCAGGGCGCGGGCCTCCGCCGGGCTCATCGCGGAACGGAAGAACTGGTTGATGGTGCCCAAGTTGATGGGCATGGGGTACACCTCGCCCTTATGGCTGGTGTACACCTTGTGCTGGTAGCTGGTGAACTTGGTGAAGTTGTTCACGTAGTCCCAAACACGTTCGTTGGACGTGTGGAAGAGGTGCGCGCCGTAGCGGTGGACCTCGATTCCCGTCTTCTCTTCATTCTCGCTGTAGGCGTTTCCTCCAATATGGTGGCGGCGATCAAGCACCGCGACCTTCAGCCCCAACTCGGTAGCGGCGCGTTCTGCAATGGTCAGGCCAAAGAAACCCGAGCCGACGACGACGAGATCAGCGTTCACAAACTCTCCTGTGTATTGGCGTGCGGGCACAGAAGTGCCCACGTCTACTGGTCAAGGCTACCCGACAAGACGCGGGTTCCCCGTATCCGGGGCACTGCCGGGCAGGGACCTGGGAGGTCCCTGAACAGTAAAGGGAGGCTGGCAAAAGCCAGCCTCCCCCACAACCCTCAGGCGGGTTGGCAGCTCAAAGAGCGACGACGGAACCCGACTTTGCCGAGTCCAGGACGGCCTCGGCAACCCGCAGGGTTTCCAGTCCTTCCGCCATGGTGACAATGTTTAGCGACTTGCCAAGCACGGCGTCGCGGAAAGCCTCGTGCTCCATCTTGAGGGGCTCCCGCTTGGCAAGGGCGAATCGCGTGGACGATCCCTCGGAGACACCGCGGAATGCCGCGACGGAATCCCAGTCAGTCTGGAAGGTCCCATTCTCTACAAACGTGAGGTCTGCCGAGATGGTGTCTGCGATGAAGGCTCCACGCTCGCCGAGGACCACTGTGGTGCGCTCCTTCATGGGCGACAACCAGTTCACTATGTGGTTGGTGACGACGCCGCTCTTGAGGTGGCCGATGGCGGTAACCATATCCTCGTGCTCGCGGCCACTACGCGAGGTCGTGTGGGCGACGACGTTGACGAAGTTGCTCTGGGCAAGCCAGGCGGTGAGGTCGATGTCGTGCGTGGCAAGGTCCTTGACCACGCCAACGTCCGCGATGCGTGCCGGGAACGGTCCCTGGCGACGGGTGCTGATCTGGTAGACCTCGCCGAGGTCTCCGTTCTCCAGCCTGTCGCGGAGGCTCTGCAGGGAGGGGTTGAAGCGTTCGATGTGACCGACTGCGCCAATGAGGCCCTTGGACTCGAACGCCTCGGCAATGCGCCGGCCGGACTCGGAGTCATTCGCAATGGGCTTCTCCACCAGGCAGTGGATGCCCGCGTCAGCCAACTGGAGGGCCACTTCCTCGTGCAGGATAGTGGGAACGGCGGCAACTGCCATGTCGATCCCCTGCGCGATGAGCTCCTCCACCGTGTTGTATACGGTGAGGCCATCGGCAACATTGTGCGGATCACCAAATGAATCCGCCACGGCCACGAGGTCAACGCCTTCGAGCTCACGAATAACGCGGGCGTGATGGCGGCCCATCATGCCCAGCCCGATGAGCCCCGCGCGAAGGTTCGCCACTAGCTACCTGCCTTCGCAACAGCATTGACCGCAGCGACGATGCGCTCGAGGTCATCCTGGCTCAGCGAAGGGTGGACCGGGATGGACAGCACGTGGGTGGCGGCTTCCTCGGTGACGTGAAGATCGTCCGATGTCCGGAACGGGGCGAGCTGGTGGTTGGGGATCGGGTAGTAGACGCCGCAGCCCACCTGGTACTCCTCGCGCAGCGCCTTGGCGAAGCCGTCCCGGTCGTCAGAAATGCGGATGGTGTACTGGTGGTACACGTGCTCGTAGCCTTCAGCGACCTTCGGCGTCACAACGCCTTCGATGTTGGCGTCGAAGAAGGCTGCGTTTTCCTGACGGGTCTTGGTCCAGGCTTCCACCTTGGTCAGTTGGACGCGTCCGATTGCTGCATGGATGTTGGTCATGCGGCAGTTGAAGCCAACCAGTTCGTTTTCGTACTGGCGCTCCATGCCCTGGTTCCGGAGGAGGCGGAGGCGTCGTTCGACGTCGGCCAGACCGGTGCTGACCATGCCACCTTCGCCGGAGGTCATGTTCTTGGTCGGGTAGAGGCTGAACATGGCGAAGTCACCGAAGGTACCAACCTTGCGGCCGTTGACGGCCGCACCGTGGGCCTGTGCTGCGTCTTCGAAGACCTTGACGCCGTGCTTGGCAGCCAAAGCGCCGATCGCGTCGACATCGAAGGGGTGTCCATAAAGGTGGACCGGCATGATGGCTGCGGTGCGGTCTGTGATCCTGGACTCAACTGAGGCAGGGTCGAGCGTGTAGTAATCGGGGTCGACGTCCGCGAAAACAGGTGTTGCTCCCGTGAGAGCGACGGAGTTGGCAGTGGCCGCGAAAGTGAAGGAGGGAACGATTACTTCGTCGCCCGGACCAATCCCGGCAGCAAGCAGGCCAAGGTGGAGACCCGAGGTGCCGGAGTTGACGGCAACTGCTGCCCGGCCATCCAGGAGGACCTGGGAAAACTCCTGCTCGAACGCCGCAACCTCGGTGCCCTGGGCGAGCTGCCCGGTGGCCATGACAGCCGTGACGGCTTTTGCCTCCTCGTCGCCGATGATGGGCTTGGCGGGGGGAATGAATTCGGGGCTCATGCCTCTACCTCTCGAAGAGTCTCGTTCTGTTCAACATATGTGGCGCCCGTTTCTGGACATACCCAGTGCTCACCACTGCGCTTCAACGGGAAACCTGCCTTGCCAACCCAACCATGCCGCTTCGCGGGAACGCCAACCATCAAGGCAAAGTCGGGCACGTCCTTGGCCACGACGGCTCCTGCGGCAACGGTGGCCCACCGGCCGATGGTTACCGGTGCCACGCACACAGCGCGGGCGCCGATGGACGCACCCTCCCGGATGGTCACCCCCACAGGTTCCCAATCGTGGGCACTCTTCAGGCTCCCGTCGGGGCCAACAGCCCGGGGGTAGGTATCGTTCGTCAAGACCACGGCGGGACCAATGAAGACGCCGGCTTCAAGCTCGGCGGGCTCATAGACGAGCGCGTAATTCTGGACCTTGCAGTTGTCTCCCATTTTTACGCCGGTGCCAATATAGGCACCGCGGCCAACAATGCAATTGGTGCCCAATTCGGCCTTTTCGCGGACTTGTGCGAGGTGCCAAATCCTGGATCCCTCACCAACTACGGCCTCGTCTGAAACATCGGCGCTCTCTGCAACCACTATCACCGGTGAAGGTCCTTCCTCATTGAGCACACGCGACAACGAGTTTCATCTTAGCCGAGACACCATGCACCCGCGTCAAGGCGGCTTGCGCGGCAAAACACAGCAAAGTTGTCCACATAGCCGCTCCCAGGGAAGGAAAACAAGGGCATGGCCTGCGTAGCGTCGAATGCAAAGGTCCCGCTCCCACCCCGGCGCAATCGAAAGGAACAGCCGATGCCACTTGAGTGCACTCTTGTTCGCGGCCCTGCAGCGGCGTTTCGATCGCAGCCTGAGGAGCTTTCCATCGATGTCGCCGACGGCACCCCGGGTGACCGGCTGCAGAAACTGCTGACAGTGGCGCGCCACTCCGGTGCGCTCTCCGTTGCGGGAGTGGACGTGGCGGCGTTGACAGTGGGAAAGCCCCCGTTGGTGAACGGCGCGGTATTGGTGGACGGCGCTGTATTGGTGGACGGCGCTGTCAGCAAGCGTGGGACGGATGCCCAACCGGATATGGCTCCGCCTTCTGCGTTGATGCTGCTGACGCACTCGGGGCCCGACGCCGGTGCCGTGTTCTTCCTGGAGCGCGGACGCTACGCCATCGGCCGGGGAAGGTGCGATGTCTCGATCCCGGATCCTGGTATGTCGCGGGATCATGCCCTCTTGGAAGTTTCTGCCACGGCACTGCGTCTGAAGGAGACGTCCGGCTTAGTTCAGGTAGACGGCAGGCGTGCCCGCCGCTCGGCTTTAACCTCGTCGTCGAAGGTGCGCTGCGGCAACTCGGAATTCTCGATCCACGCGTCGACCGGAGGCAGCCCGTGCCTACCGCCCGAAGCCGGCAGATCTGTGCAGGAACCGCTCGATGTCAGCCGAAAGACTCCCCCGCGAAACCGTTGGGCGACTGCCATCGGCGCCTTGCTCCCCCTGTTTGTTGGGGTGGGGCTCGCAGCAGCAACCGGAATGTGGATGTTCCTCGGCTTTACGGCCATCTCCGCTGCCAGTCTCTTGATTCCGGCTATCGCGGGCAGGAAGGGACACCAGGAATTCCGGACAGCGCTGGAGCGGGCCGTCCGCGAGGACGCGGAGCGACGACGGCGGTGCTCGCCATCTGCGGCGGAGATCAGCGTCGCTGCTGGTCACGTGCTCGAAGGGCCCGGTCGGAAAGCTGGTCCCTTACACGTTGCCGTATCCTCTTCAACGACGGAGACCGGCCCGGAAGATCCTTACCCGGGCACCCTGGAGGTCCCCGTCTGGCTCCGGCTTGGGGTGGGAATGGTGGTATCCAACGTCCGGGTGGCACCTCAGGACCCCTCTTTCAGTCCGCCCGCACTTGAAGCCGCTCCCGTGACGTTGGATCCGTCACTACCAAGCATTACCCTCCTTGGACCACGCCGACACGTAGACGGCCTGGTCCGCTTCCTGGTGGTACAGTTGGCCAGCTTCCCCCTGGCCTCGGGCATCCCGGCGATCCTGCTCGGCAAAGCCCATCGGCTGCCCTTGTCCGCCCGGTTCCTGAACGGATTTGTTCTCGCCACAGACAATTCCTCGGCGTTGGACGCCCTCCGCCGGTTTGAGGGCAGGCGTGCCGGGAAACTGATCATCCTGGACCCCTTCCCGTTGGTCGACGACTACGAGGACCTCATCTCTGCAGCAAAAGCTGCCTCATGGCAGCTCATCATCCATGCCAGCGGGGCGCACGACGAACCTGACAACGTCGTCCAACTCGATGCCTCCGGAGTGACGGCCAGGCTCAGAGCCGGAGGAGCGGCGCTGCAGTTCGTTCCGGATTTGGTTTCGGAACTCACTTTCGATCGCGCATGCCGGCATCTCGCGGGCAGGGAACCTCGGGAAACCACCGGGCACCACCCCGCAATTCCGGCACAGTGTTCACTCGAAGAACTGGCATCAATGAGGCCCCGGAGCGTGATTCGGCGCTGGACATCGGAGAGCGGGGGCAAGAACCTGGAGGCAATCCTCGGCAGGGACGCGAACCGTCCGCTGACGTTCGACTTCCACGTGGACGGACCCCATCTGTTGATCGCCGGAACCACGGGCTCCGGCAAGTCGGAATTGCTGCGGACACTCGTAGCCTCATTGGCGCTCAAATACACTCCGGAGCACGTCGTCTTTGTTTTCATCGACTTCAAAGGCGGCTCAGGGCTGGGGCCATTGTCGTCGCTGCCCCACTGCGTCGGCATCTTCACGGACCTCGCCAGTTATGAGCTTGAGCGGGCGTTGGCTTCCCTGAGGGCCGAAATCAGATACCGCGAGGAACGCCTGTCCGCGGCCGGAGCTGCGGATCTTGCCGGGTATCTGCGCTCGCAGCACGCGGACGCTTTGCCCATCCCCCACCTGATGCTCATTGTCGACGAATTCAGGATGTTGGTGGACGAGGCCCCTGCAGCACTGAGTGAACTGATGCGTATTGCCACGATCGGCCGGTCGTTGGGTATCCACCTGGTGATGGCCACACAGAGACCCCAAGGAGCTTTGACCTCCGATATCCGTGCAAAT
This sequence comes from Paenarthrobacter sp. NPDC089988, assembly GCF_044748465.1. Classification (NCBI taxonomy): domain Bacteria; kingdom Bacillati; phylum Actinomycetota; class Actinomycetes; order Micrococcales; family Micrococcaceae; genus Paenarthrobacter; species Paenarthrobacter sp. NPDC089988. The sequence continues at coordinate 375,377 of NZ_JBIVGD010000002.1, read as the reverse complement.
GTAACGTCCAGCATCGCCCTTCGCGTCCAGTCTGCCGGCGAGTCCATGGACATCATCAACTCCAACGTCGCGGCGACCATCCCCGTGCGTTTCCCCGGCCGTGCCTTCCTGGCCCGGGCGTCCGGGCCCCCTGAGGAATTCCAATCAGCCTGCCTGGATTCATGCGGCGGGGACTCCCCCGGTATGGCCGGCGACGCCTCATTGGTGAAGTCTGCCCTCAACGCCCTGAACACGGGAAACCCACCCGCGGCACGTCCTGATGGACCTGGTCACGAGGCACACACCGGCCTTGCCACGGTGGTGTCCGCCGTCGGGACGGCATGGCACGCTCATGGCGGGCGTACCCCGCGCCGTCCCATACACGTTCCGCTCCCGTCCGACATTCCATGGGATGCCGATTTGTCTGCATTTGCTGCACCGCCCAGTCCAGAGAGCCAGGGTGACGCATCGTTGCCCCAGGACTCCGGGCTGCTGGTCGTTCTCGGCCTGTTGGACAGGCCTGAACGCCAGTCGGTTCAGATCCTCCAGTGGGCACCGCAGTCCGATGGGCATCTGGCCATGATCGGCAGCGGAGCCAGCGGCATGCCTCAGAGCTTTCTGGCAGTAACTGCCGCCCTTGAGGCCCACCCGGCCAGTCCCCACCTGTACATCCTCGACGCCGTTGGCATGCTCGGGCCTGCCGGAGAGTCACGCCTGTGTGGTGCCACCGCAGGGCTTCACGAACTGCCGTTGGCAGTTCGGGTCCTGGAGCGGTTATCCCAAGAGATGGCCGAACGACGCACTTCCACACATCCAGGGAGGCAACATTCACCCTTGGTCCTTGTTGTGGCGGGCTGGTGCGCGTGGCAAGCCGCGTTCAGGGCCAGCCAGTGGGCCGGGGCGGAGGATCTTTTCCGCGATATCGTCAGGGATGGCACAGCGCTCGGAGTCACCGTGTTGGTCTGTGGCGAGCGCGAACTGGTCGGCTCCCGCTTCTTTGCCGCAATTCCAAGCCGTGCTTTCTTTCCCACCGCATCAACAGACGAATCACGGTTTCATTGGCCTCGGCTTCCTGAGACACAGCCGGTCCCGGGAAGGGCCGTGGTTTTCGGTACCATCGCCCATGGTGAACCCTCCACGGCCCAATTCCGCGATGCCCCGACGGGACCCACAGTGCCATTTCGACGAGGGACCAGCACATCAGAACCACCGTTCCGCGTCCTGGCCCTTCCGCGCCGGCTCGATCGGGAGCTGTTTGAGCTCAAGGTTCCCAGCGCTGCTTCCCGTGATCCGCGAAACCTCTGGATCGGACTGGGCGGAGACGAGGCAGTTCCGGTGGCATTGCCACTCAAGCCAAAGGGCATGAGCCTTGTGCTCGGCACTCCCGGTTCAGGAAAGACGTCCATCCTTAACACCCTTCAGGCCCTCAACCCGCGCGCTAAATGGATCCGCCCCGGGCCAGGCGAACAACCCGGACCATTCTGGGCCAAGGAGGCCGCGGGCTTCCTGTCCGGAAGCGGCGATCCGGACTGCCTTTTGCTGGTTGACGACGCGGACACCCTGGATCCGGAGGCACGCCAGGCACTGGCCAGCCTCGTGGGAAAGACGCGCGGCATCATCATGACCGCAACCACAAGCCCGGCTTTGCACCGAAGGTTGCCCCTCATTGATGACGTGCAAGCCAACCGTATGGGGATTGTTCTGGCGCCGGGGTCTCCCCTGGACGCCGAGATCCTCGGCCTCCGTTTGCCGGTGGAAGGTCAGGCAATCCCCGGTCGCGGACTGCGGATCAGCGGGAAGGAACTGCTGCCCTTCCAAGCAGTCTTCGACCAGACCCGGCAGGGCTAAACAGCGCCCTGCGAACCGCCGGTCCGTGACGCGTAGGAAATCACTGGACGCTGGAACAGGAACACCAGCGCGGCAAGCGCCGGAACAATCATCGCCAGGCCGGGAAGGACCAACCCGCCGGACATCGTCGGGAATCCAATAGTCAGGACGAACAACTGCGCAACCAGTGCAGCCGCCCGGGTCCATCTGTACCCGCGGAAGAGGAAGTGTCCCACCGCGAACAGCCAGGCAGAGAAAGCCAGCAGCAGCCCCAACGTGAAGACAGCCCCCCAGAAGGTAAGGACCGGCGCACCGCTCAGCAGTTCAAAGGCATACCAGGCCGCAGCTCCCAAGAGGGCCAGTGCCTCAAGCACCACGACTATGGAGATGACCACGATGCCTGTGGGCCGGCCGCCCCGGTTCGGTTCAGAGCCAGCGGATTTCGCCGTGGCCGGAGGGCGGGTCGAATCGTCGTTTCCATCGTGGTCTGAGGATGGCTGGGCAGGGTTGGCGGGAGGTCTTGACACACTGGCACACTACCCGAGATAGTCATTGAGCAGTGAGGGCGCTGGCAGCTGATGTGATGCATCGCTCACGGGTTCCGGGCATTTCAACGACCAATACCCCTTGTTTACAAGGCGTTAACATGAAACGCTTGACTCAGACGACCAAGGGGGCCCATGCGGGCCCCTTTCCTTTGGAGCCTCTCGTGAATGTTTTCACAAGAGCCGCTCACCTAGTTCTCACACGAATGGAGTGACTGATCAGCATGGATTGGCGTAATCGCGCAGCCTGCCTCGACAAGGACCCGGAACTCTTCTTCCCAGTCGGAAACACGGGGCCTGCACTTCTCCAGATAGAAGAAGCCAAGAGTGTTTGCCGCCGCTGCCCCGTCGTGGACACCTGCTTGCAGTGGGCCCTCGAGTCCGGACAGGACGCCGGCGTTTGGGGCGGCATGAGCGAAGACGAGCGCCGCGCACTCAAGCGCCGCGCAGCCCGCGCACGCCGCGCTTCCTAGGCACCGAACAAACAAGACGAAGACCGCGGACCAATCTGGTCCGCGGTCTTTCGCATTAAGGCAACGGCACCGGCTTAGCCGCGGGCCAGGTTGAGGACAATCTCGACGGCGGTACCCCCACCATCACGCGGGCTCCATTGGATGGTGCCCCCTAGTTCGCTTGTCACGAGCGTCCGCACGATCTGGAGACCCAGGCCTTCGGCGTACTGTCCATCCGGAAGTCCCACACCATCGTCGGCGATGGTTACGGTCAGGAACTCGTCGTTTCCATCGCCCGCCGTGCGGTCGGCCAAGAGCCAAACAGTCCCCGTCCTCCCTTCCAAGCCATGTTCGACGGCGTTTGTCACCAACTCGTTGATCACCAGGGCCAGGGGTGTGGCAAAGTCGCTGGGCAGCTCACCGAACATCCCGGACCTTTCGGTGCGGACGTGTTGCGATGGTGACGCGACCTCCGCCGAGAGCCTGAACTGGCGGCCAATAAGCTCGTCGAAGTCCACACTCTGCGTCAACCCCTGGGACAGCGTCTCGTGAACCAGCGCAATGGTCGCCACGCGGCGCATCGCCTGCTCCAACCCCTGTTTTGCCTCGTCGCTGACCATGCGCCGGGATTGCATCCGGAGGAGGGCAGCCACCGTCTGGAGGTTGTTCTTCACCCGGTGATGGATTTCGCGGATCGTGGCGTCCTTGGTCACCAACTCCATTTCCCGCCGCCGCAGTTCCGAAACGTCACGGCACAGGACCAAGGCGCCAAAGCGATGCTGTTCATCCCGCAAGGGAATGGCCCTCAACGAAAGGCTGACGCCGCGGGACTCAATTTCGCTGCGCCAGGGCATGCGTCCGGTGACCACCAAGGGCAACGTCTCGTCGACCATCCGGCGGTCCTTGAGCAGCCCGGCCGTGACCTCGGCCAGTGACCTGCCCTCAAGCGATTCCACTTCGCCAAGCCGGCGGAAAGCGGAAACTCCATTGGGGCTCGCGTACTGCACCACGCCATCGGCGTCGAGCCGAATCAAGCCGTCACCCACGCGCGGGGCGCCACGGCGGGAACCCGTGGGCGACGCGAAGTCCGGCCAGAGACCGAGGGTTCCCATGCGGAGGAGGTCGTACGCACATTGGCGATACGTCAGTTCGAGCCTCGACGGCATGCGGGAACTCGACAAATCCATGTGCGAGGTCACCACAGCGAGGGTCCTGCCGTTGCGGACCATCGGAACGGCCTCAACGCGCAGGGCCATTTCGCTGCTCCAGCTTGTCTCGCTGGAGCGCTCGATTGAGCGGCTGTTCCAAGCCTTATCCACCAAGGGACGCAGGTCAGAGCGGATGCCCTCGCCAACGAAGTCCGCATGGAACACCGTGTGGGATGTCGACGGACGGACGTGGGCGAGGGCTATGTAGCCGAGCTCGGGATGCGGAAACCACAATGCGAGGTCCGCGAACGCCAAGTCGGCGACCATTTGCCAGTCGCCGACCAGGAGGTGCAGCCATTCAGCATCTCCCGGCCCGAAATCAGCATGTTCCCTGATGGGGTCCGTAAAGATTGCCACTGCACCTCCAGTTACGACGCGGGCACCTTGCTAGCGTCGGACGATTGACCTCAAGAGCCTTAATGCTACCGACAGTGAGGCCATGTCGTCGGCTTCGAGGGCATTCACCTCGTCGAACATGGTCTTCGCGCGTCCGAGTTGCTCGGCGTTCTGTCCTTCCCACGCCTTGAGGCGATCCTCGGCGGCGGTTCCTGCGTCACTCGACTCAAGGACCGACGTCGTCATATCCGCCACGGTGGAGTACAGGTCGTCACGCAAGGCAGCGCGGGCCAACGCCTGCCACCGGTCGTCACGGGGCAAGGCGCTGATGCGTTCCAGCAGCGAGTCGGCGTGGAACCGGTTGAACACGGTGTAGTAGACCTGTGCCACGTCCTCGACGCTGGTGCTGCGGACCTGCGCGATCCGGGCGATGTCCAGGAGCGCGTAGCTTTCGAAGAGTTCCGCCCACCTGTGCGCCAGGTGATCCGGAAGATCCCAGCCACGGGCCTTGTCCAGCCAGCCGGAAATGCGTTCCTTGTCCTCACCGCGCAGGTAATCCAGCAATCGGCCGCGCAACGGCGCCATCATCGGTTTGAAGGAATCCACCACCTCGGCGATCGGTTGCGAAGCGATGCTCTGGCCCAGTACCCAACGGACGGCACGGTCCAGGAGGCGCCGGATGTCCAGGTGGACTTCGCTCCAGTGCTCTGTGGGGAACGAGGCCGGGAGGGCGTTCAGTTCGTCAATCATCGAGTCGAGGTCGTAGATCTCGCGCAAGGCCACGAACGCCTTGGCAACTGCCACCTCGTTTGCCGAGGTCTCCTCGATGGCCCGGAAGGCAAAGGTAATGCCGCCCAGGTTGATGATGTCGTTCGCCACCACAGTGGCGATGATTTCCCGACGCAGCGGATGGGTGTCCAGTTCGGCGTCGAATTTGTCGCGAAGCTGCTTGGGGAAGTACGAGCGGATGGTGTCCCTGAACCAAGGATCATCCGCGAGGTTGCTGTCGCGGAGCGCCGCTCCGAGTTCGATCTTGGCGTAGGCCGCCAGGACGGACAGTTCCGGCGACGTCAGTCCCTGGCCTTGTTCGAGCCGCTGCCGCAGCGTCTCGGTGGACGGCAGTGCCTCAAGGTCGCGCTTAAGGTCGGCCGACTTCTCGAGCCAGTCCATGAGCCGCTCATAGCTGGGGCTCCATTCGGCAACACGGGTCCGGTCGTTGAGCAACAGGATGTTCTGGTCGATGTTGTCCTGTAGGACCAGGCGGCCCACTTCGTCAGTCATGTCGGCCAGGAACGCAGCCCGTTCGGACGCGTCCAACTTGCCGGCCGAAACCATGCGGTCCACGAAGATCTTGATGTTGACTTCGTGGTCCGAGCAGTCCACTCCGGCCGAGTTGTCTATCGCGTCCGTGTTGAGGATGACGCCCTGCAAGGCAGCTTCGATGCGTCCGCGCTGGGTCAAGCCCAGGTTTCCGCCTTCGCCGACAACCTTGACCCGCAGGTCCTTGCCGTCCACGCGGATGGAGTCGTTGGCCTTGTCTCCCACCACAGCATTGGTTTCGGTGCTGGCCTTGACGTAGGTGCCGATCCCGCCGTTGTACAGCAGATCTGCCGGCGCCAGGAGGATCGCCCGGAGCAACTCCGGCGGGCTGAGTTGGGTGGTGCCATCGGGCAGTCCCAGCGTCTGGCGGACCTGCTCGGAGACCGGGATGGTCTTCGCCTGGCGCGCGTACACACCGCCGCCCTCGCTGATGAGCGAACGGTCGTAGTCATCCCATGACGAGCGCGGCAGCTCGAACAAGCGCTGCCTCTCAGTAAACGAGGAGGCTGCATCAGGGGCAGGGTCGAGGAAGATGTGCCGGTGGTCGAAGGCAGCCACGAGCCGGATGTGGCGCGACAACAGCATGCCATTGCCGAAGACATCGCCTGACATGTCGCCGACGCCTACCACCGTGAACTCTTCCGTCTGGGTATCGAGGTCAAGTTCACTGAAGTGTCGCTTGACGGATTCCCACGCGCCGCGGGCTGTGATGCCCATGGCCTTATGGTCGTAGCCCACCGAGCCGCCGGACGCAAAAGCGTCACCGAGCCAGAAGCCGTACTCGGCGGCCAGCCCGTTGGCTGTGTCGGAGAACGTAGCCGTGCCCTTGTCCGCGGCGACCACCAGATAGGAATCGTCGCCGTCGTGACGGACAACGTCCGACGGCGGGACGAGCCGCTCGCCGTCGGAGGAAGTCACGAGGTTGTCTGTAATGTCCAGCAGCCCACGGATGAAGGTCTTGTAGCTTTCGATGCCCTCCGCCATCCAAGCCGCACGGTCGACGGCCGGGTTCGGCAGTTTCTTGGCGAAGAACCCGCCCTTCGCTCCTGTCGGGACGATCACTGCGTTCTTGACGGTCTGCGCCTTGACGAGGCCCAGGATTTCCGTACGGAAGTCTTCCCGGCGGTCGGACCACCGCAGGCCGCCGCGGGCCACCTTGCCAAAACGAAGGTGGACGCCCTCGACGCGGGGCGAGTAGACCCAGATCTCGTACATCGGACGCGGGAAGGGCAGCCCATCGATGGTGGTGGGATCGAGCTTGAAGCTCAGGTATCCCTTGTCCTGGAAGTAGTTGGTCCGCAGCGTCGATTCAATCAGGTTGACGAAAGTGCGCAGCACACGGTCGGCGTCAAGCGTGGCGACTTCCTCGATTGCCTGGGCGAGCGCCAAGCGGGCGGCGGCCTGGCGGGCGGGGCGCTGCCCGTCTTCCACAGCCGGGTCAAACCGGGCTGCGAACAACACCATCAACCCGCGGGCGACGTCCGGATTGGCCAAGAGCGTGTCGGCGATGAACCCAAACGAGTTGGTGTTGCCCATCTGCCGCATGTACTTGGCGTAGGCACGCAGCACCGTCACCTGCCGCCAGTGCATGCCTTCGCGCAGCACCAGGCGGTCAAAGTTGTCCGATTCGACCGAGCCCGTCACGGCAGCACCGAAGGAGTCGGCAAGGAGGTCGCCGGTTGCAAGCGGATCGATCCCCGAGGGGTACTTCAGGCCGAGGTCGTAAAGGAAGAAGTCGCGGTGGTCGGCGGTTTCGATCTCAAAGGGACGCTCGTCCAGGACTTCCAGGCCAAGGTTGTGGAAGTAGGGAAGGATCTGGCTCAGGCTCTTGGGCTCCATGAGGTAGAGCTTTACCCGGGCGTCTTCCTCGAGGGACTCCCCTGCCCCCTCCGGGAGGTAGACGTGCACGCCCGGACGGATCCGGGCGTCAGCCCCGCCTGCGCGTTCGGCCTGGGCCCCATAGTTTTCGAAACGCTCAATGTCCTCAAGAGCGTCTTCCACTTCGTAGTCCACGCGGTAACCCGCCGGGAACGCCTCGGCCCACAACGTAGACAACACCTCAGCATCGTCGCCGGGACGGTTTTCCCGGAGGACCTCGGCAATGCCCTCGCTCCAGGAACGGGACGCACGCATCAGCCTGTGCTCAAGCTCCTGGACGTTGACGTCGGCGAGTTCGGCGGTACGGGGCAGCCGGATGCGGAAGAACACGCGGGCGAGCGCTGATTCCGTAATCCTGGCCTCGTAGTCGATGCTTTCCGCGTGGAAGGTCTCCCGAAGCTCCTGCTCGATCCTGAGCCGAACGCTGGTGGTGTACCTGTCACGCGGCAAATAAACGACTGCGGACATGAACCGTCCATAGATGTCGGGCCGGAGGAAGAGCTTGGTCCGGCGCCTTTCCTGAAGCCTCTGGATTCCCGTGGCTGTCGCCGCAAGGTCGGGGATCTCAATTTGGAACAACTCGTCGCGTGGATACGTTTCCAAGATGCCCAGGAGGTCCTTGCCCGAGTGCGAATCGGTGGGGAATCCGGCATTGCGAAGCACTGCGTCCACCTTGTCCCGGACAATCGGGATGCTTCGGACCGATCCGGTGTAGGCACTTGTGGCGAACAAACCAATGAACCGGCGTTCGCCGTTCACGTTGCCCGCGGCATCGAAGCTCTTGACGCCGATGTAATCAAGGTAGGCCGGGCGATGAACGGTTGACCGCGAGTTCGCTTTGGTAATGACCAGGGCGCGCTTTTCGCGTGCCCGTTTACGGCCGGCATCCGTCAGGTGCTGGATTTGACGGGTGTTGTCACCCGTGCGGAGCAGGCCGAGGCCGCTGTCTTCGCGAAGTTCCAGGACATCCTCGCCATTGTCATCAATGAGGTCATACTCCCGGTAACCGAGGAAGGTAAAGTTCCCATTGTCCAACCACCGCAGCAGGTCCTGCGCCTGCCGCAGTTCCGCGATTTGTTCCGGATGGGAGACAGTCCCCAACGCTTCAGCCAACTCACGGGCCTTGCTCCGCATCTTGGGCCAGTCCTCGACGGCGGCCCTGACGTCTCCCAGGACCCTCACCAGCCCGGCAATCAGCTCACCGCGGGCATCGTCGCTGACACGGTCAATTTCTACTGCAATCCACGACTCCATGTGGGAAGCGTTGTCGCCGTCGCCAAGCAGGTGGGCAACGCTGGGCAGGGCGGCCGTGTCACCACTGGAGATACCAATGTTGGACGGAACGCGTGAGACCTTGCTCAAAGCTCCGGACACGCGGTCGCGCGTCACCACGAAAAGGGGGTGCATCACCAGGCGGATGGCGCAGTTCTGGCGTACCAGTTCGGCGTTGACCGAGTCCACAAGGAAAGGCATGTCGTCGGTCACGATGTAAACGACACTTCGGTCGGCTTCGCTGTCCACTTCGACAATCGGGCTGCCGGGCCGACGGGACTCCCCGATCTTCTTGTGCTTGTTGGCCCGGGCAATCAGCAGTTCGGGGGAATAACCCCGGGAGTCATCTTCGGCAAGGTGCTCGTAGTAGTCACCGAAGAACCCTTCCCGGACAACTGCTGCATCGGACCGATCCTCCACGCTGGACCCTGACGACATCTACAAACGCCTCCATTACCTGTCGATTGCTGCGACTCTGCAGCCCACATGGTGAGCCTAGCGCTTAAGCAGGTGTATGGCTCTGGCAGATCGTCCAGCGGATTTTGCATTTTGCTGGTTGGATGCACAGACCAGTCCAGCGATGGCCGATCGCAGGGAAGAACCGGGAGCAGACTCCAGCAGGACGGTCCCGGAGAGCATGGCAGCATCACAAGCCGGAAAGTCGGCCGGGAGGTATGCCTCAATGCCCTGCAGCGGCCCAAAGCGCTGCCACGCCTCAGCCAATTGACGTCGGGGTGACCTCCCCACCGACGCCTGCCGAACCTTGTTCAGGACAATCCTCGGCGAGAGGTGCGGAGCGGCCACCTCCAGATCGGCGAGGCCACGGACCAGCCTGGGGACGCCAACAGCGTCGGCCGCACCAACAGCTATCACCTCGTCGGCCAATTCCAGGCACCGGAGGGTCGCTCCATTCCTGCGTGGAGCCATCGTGTCAAAGCTCAATTCCTCGTCGGATTCCAGACAGAACCCCACGTCCACCACCACCACGCCTGCCGCGTGCCTTGCCCGCTCAAGAACCACGGACAAGGCCGGGACCCTCAGTTCCGTCCAGCGATCCGAGCGGGTAATGCCGCTGAGGATCCGGAAGCTCCCGGCCGCGGTGTGGACATGCGTGGCAGCGCGATCGAAGGCGTTCATATCCAGGATTCCTTGGTCCGCCAAACGACAGGCCTGGGCAAGCCCGGCTGATTCGTCGAGGAGGCCAAGCATTGCTGCCGCGCTCGCTCCGTAGGTGTCGGCATCAATCAAGATCACGGCGTCTCCTGCCGCAGCAAGTTCGGCAGCGATGTTGACGGCGACCGTGGTACGCCCTGGCGCTCCCGCAGGCCCCCACACCGCGATAACGCGACCAGGCTCCGGAGTGTCATCCGGAACGGCCGGCTCCACCGGATCGGACGAGCGGACAGACAGTTCGGCGAATCCGGCATCCATGGCGGACTTCTGCCAGTCCCGATCCCGGTGCATCTCCACGGCTTCGGATATCTTCCCGGCCAACTCGCTTGGCCCGATACCCACGTCCACCGGAGTGACGCCAAAGGATTGCAGGCGTGCAGCCTCTGCCGGATCGTCAGTCAGCGCAACAATGGAAACCCCGACAATATCCATCCGGGCCACCAGGGAAGCACTCAGATCACCCGAGCCTTCCGACACCACGGCTGCCTGGGCCAGCCCGCTCTGGCAGGCCGCCATGAGCTCAGCCAATTCGGAACAGCGCCTGACAACCGTGACAGGTCCGTGCAGGCGTTCAAGTCCGCCCACCAGGGCTTCGGTCGCCTGACCGAAAGTGACAACGGCAATACTCATCGGCCTGCGCCCGAGGGGTTCCACACCACCGACACCTTGGCGGCGTTGGCTTGCGCCCCCAACAAAGCCGGCATCTGCTGGTCTGTCACGAGCACCAGGACAACGGTGGCCTTTGAACCGCCCAAAGTAGTAGAGCCCGGCGTTACCTGCGATATCTCGGCCCCAGGCAGCAACAGGGTTGGCTGGTCGTAGGCCCGTTTGGAACCCGGCATCGCCACCCAGACGTCCACCCGGGCCCCGGCGACCACCTGGACAGGCAGCGGGTCCTCTACGGAAATGGCTACCGGCTTACGGTTGAGGGACTCCGACTGCCCAAGGCTCCGGCGCGGGACGAGTTGGTCTTTCTCTACCCGCTGAAGCGCTACCTTGCCTTCCGTCAATCCATCCGCCGCAGCCATGTACTCCGGTTCCACCTCGTCCAGGCGCACATTGACTACCTTGAGGTCATCGCGGGTGACCTGCTGGCCCACGGCGATTGGTTCCCGGGCGGAAAACATCGGCGTGGTCTTGTCCGCCGAACCGACAACCGCAATGACGCCCGATACTGATACGAGAACCAGCAGGATTCCAATGAGGAGGCGCGGATCCTTCCACGATGGCTTCTTCAGCCTTCCGCCGGAACTCGTGTTGTTTTGGTCCATTCGTGGCGCTCCCCAGTCAGCTCATGCAGGATGTCGTCGGGCCCATCCATTCTTGCCGGACCGATCGGGAGCGCCAAAGCCAATGGGTGCAAAGTGCCCGAAACTGTGGATAACTGCACCAAATTGGCCAACCGGTGGCAAAATATACCCATGCCCCGTTTCTTGACTCTGGCGGACGTCGCCGAACAATTGCAGATCAACTCACCCCAGGCGTATGCGCTGGTGCGCAGCGGAGAATTGAAGGCCATCCAAGTGGGAGGCCGCGGCCAGTGGCGCATCGAAGAGAAGATGCTCGAGCAATACATCGAGGAGCGATACGCCGAAGCCAGCCGGATGATCGAAAGGTCCAAGACCAAAAGTGCTTAGCCATTCATGGCGCGGGGCTGCCTGACGGCCGGCAGGCAGCCCTAGTAGTCTTGTCCACCCAGGGAACAGACCGCCGCCAAAGCTGCAAAGGGCACGGTGACCACCGAGACCACAGCCCCTGCCCGCCGCGCCTCGCCCCTGGTCACGGCTACATCAAGATGGTCCGCCCCCACCCTGTCGATGACACCCTCAAAGACACGGCTGGCCCGCCCCGCCGAAGCTACGTGCACAGCGACCTCGGCCCGGTTCCTGGCCAAGCCCCTGAGGGCACTGGCCATACCCAGGCTTCCTCCGACACCCGGTGACGGCTTGCGGGCCAACCGACCCAAACCTTCGAGAAAGCTGACGGACCACCAAGGCACCAGCCATTGCCGGGTGCCCTGGGACATAATCAACCAGTCCTTGCCCACATGTCCGAGGACTCCCGCGATGCGCTCGCCACCGAAAAGTACCAGCACCAATTCGTGGCCAATGGCACCCCGCAGCCGGTCTCCGATGGCAATCTGCGCCACTTCGACGCGGGCACGTTCCGAGATTTCGGCTTCCTGCACCCGCGTGCGTTCCGCGGAAAATTGTGCTTCCAAGTCCTCAAATAGAGAGTCCCATCTCATCTGCCCAGAGTAGGCTCTACACCAGGCCTGCACCAAGGCGACGTCCCTGGCCTGAGATAACGATTGGACAAACCTAGCTAAGCATGTCAAAAATGGTCTAAACACATCAAACAACATCAAACGCTTGATACGGACAGGGACGGAATGGGCCGGGATAAAGCTCCACAACGGAACGACGTTGCTGTCGCCGGGACAGTTCTCGGCCTGGGCGTCCTCTTGGTACTTGCGGGGCGGCTCCTGACGGACCGGGGCCTTGCCGGCGGAGGGCAAGCCCTCAATGTTGAGCAGCTTCTTGGCCTCACGGCCAACATCATCGGACTGGTCACTGTGGCCTGGTGGCTCTTGTCCTTCGTGCTCGCTTTCCTGGCCGCCGCATTGCAAAAGTCGGGTCGGAGATCCAGGGCCAGGATCGTAGCGAAGTACAGCCCGGGGTTCATGCTGCGCCTGACGTCTGCTTTGCTGAGCGTCAACCTGCTGGGCGCGGCAGCAGCCCACTCCGCCACACCGCCGGAACCCGGCTGGCAGCCCGGCCCCTCACGGACAACAGCCCACGGAGCGGCCGAATGGCAACGTTCCGAAGGTCACCCCGCCCCGCAGTGGATGCCAAATCCGCCAATTGTCGAACCCGGGCTACTGAGCCGCTCGGCTTCCCGGGACAACGCCTCGGGCACTCCCAGGAAGGCCGGCATCATCGTTAAGGACGGCGATACCCTCTGGTCCATTGCGGCCCGCCGCTCCGGCCCGCTGGCCACTGACGTGGACGTCGCAAGGGAATGGCCGCGCTGGTACGCAGCCAACCGGTCCACCATCGGCGATGATCCCGCGGTCCTCCGTCCGGGCCAAGTGCTGCGGCCACCACCGATGGACTGAACCATCATCATCAGCTGAAGACTGTCCGCTCAGGGACACCGTTCACGCATCCAAAGTCAATCCCAGAAGAAGCCACTTGAGCCAGGCAATCCCCACGCCGGGCTCTGAATGCCTACTCCTGAGGATTGACCATGACTGCAACCACGGCTCGCCGTCCCACGGATGTCCTGACACCGACACGAACAACCGCCACGCAGGGCGCCGGTACGGCGAAGGTCGATGTCCGCTTGGTGGCACGCAGCATCGCACAAGCAGCGGTCGAAGTCCTGGCCGGCACCCGGCCCGTGCAACAACTCGCACGATTCCTGGATGCCGACTGCTATCTTGCACTCCAGCACAGGGCTGGCCTGACAAGGGACTTCGTGGTCCGGTCACGAGCCCCGCAACGGATTCACCTCAGTCCAATGGTCCGTTCCGTCCGTGTTTGCCGCATCTCGGACGAGATCCACGAGGCCACAATCGTGGTTGCAGAGGACCTCCGGTGCCGGGCCATAGCCATGCGGCTGGAGCTCTCCGCCGGCGCGTGGCAGGTAACGGCGCTGGAGATCGGCTGAGACACGCGCGAACGACAAAAAGGAAGGCCCGTGACCATCCAACGTGGACGGCTACGGGCCTCCTGCTTTCACGCAAAGCTGGTGAACAGCTACCGGCGCTTCTTCCTGGCAGGCTTTCGCTGCTCCTGGGCAGCTGCCTTGGCAGGATTTCCAGAACGCCCGGAGGACCTGGCTTCAATGCGCGTCTGGGTAGCCCCGTCTTCACCGGGAGCAGTGTACTGCAGCTGCGCGGGGCGTTCGGGCGCCTGCAATCCAGCCGCGCGGATCTGCGGATCGTGGTGTTCCGTGTGGGCGCCTGCAACGGTGTCGTCCGCCACCACAACGTCTTCGGCCGGGGTAACTTCCACCTCCAGGTTGTACAGGAACCCAATGCTCTCCTCGCGGATGGCTTCCATCATGGCTTGGAACATGGTGAAGCCCTCACGCTGGTACTCCACCAACGGATCACGCTGCGCCATCGCCCTCAAGCCGATGCCCTCCTTGAGGTAATCCATCTCGTAGAGGTGTTCTTGCCATTTACGGCCCAAGACGGAAAGCACCACGCGACGTTCCAGCTCGCGCATGCTCTCGGCGCCAATGGCTTCTTCGCGTCCCTGGTAGACCAGACGTGCGTCGGAAAGGATCTCTTCACGAAGGAACTCAGGTGTGACCTTTGACTTGCCACCGGCCTCGTCAATGATCTCCTGCGCAGTGACCGTTGCCGGGTACAGCGTCTTCAGGTTGGACCACAGCTGGTTGAAGTCCCAATCGTCGCCCGTTCCCTCTGCTGTAGCAGCGTCGATGAGGGAATTGATGGTGTCTTCCAGGAAGTACTGAACCTTCTCGTGGAGGTCGTCACCTTCAAGGATCCTGCGGCGGTCCCCGTAGATTGCCTCACGCTGGCGGTTCAGGACATCGTCGTATTTGAGGACGTTCTTGCGCTGTTCAGCATTGCGGGCTTCCACTTGGCCCTGGGCCGACGCAATGGCACGGGACACCAGTTTGGACTCCAACGCGACGTCGTCGGGAACCGAACTGTTCATCAGCCTCTCTGCGGCTCCGGAGTTGAACAACCGCATGAGGTCATCCGTCAGGGAGAGATAGAAGCGGGACTCGCCGGGGTCGCCTTGGCGGCCGGATCGTCCACGCAGCTGGTTGTCGATGCGCCGGGACTCGTGGCGTTCCGTACCCAGGACGTACAGGCCCCCAAGGTCCAGGACTTCTTCGTGTTCGTCCTTGACAGCCTGCTTGGCCGCAGACAGCGCCTCAGGCCAGGCGGCCTCGTAGGCTTCCGAGTTTTCCTCCGGATCGAGGCCACGTTTGGCCAGTTCGGCGATGGCGGTGAATTCCGCGTTGCCGCCCAGCATGATGTCCGTGCCGCGGCCGGCCATGTTGGTTGCCACGGTGACGGCACCCTTGCGGCCGGCTTGAGCCACAATGGAAGCTTCCCGGGCGTGGTTTTTCGCGTTGAGGACCTCGTGGCGGATGCCCTCCTTGGCCAGGAGCTTGGAGAGGTATTCACTCTTTTCGACGCTGGTGGTACCTACCAGGACCGGCTGGCCGTTTTCATGCCGCTCCGCGATGTCCTTGACGACGGCGTCGAACTTGACGATCTCGTTCTTGTAAACGAGGTCCGACTGGTCAATGCGCTGCATGTCACGGTTGGTGGGAATGGGCACCACACCCAGCTTGTAGGTGCTCATGAACTCTGCCGCCTCCGTCTCGGCCGTACCGGTCATGCCGGAAAGCTTCGAGTACATTCGGAAGTAGTTCTGCAGCGTGACCGTGGCCAACGTCTGGTTTTCGGCCTTGATCTCAACGTTTTCCTTGGCCTCTATGGCCTGGTGCATGCCCTCGTTGTAGCGGCGTCCGGCCAGGATGCGGCCTGTGTGTTCGTCCACGATCAGGACCTCGCCGTCGAGGATGACATAGTCCTTGTCCCGCTTGAAGAGTTCCTTTGCCTTGATGGCGTTGTTGAGGAACCCAATCAGCGGAGTGTTTGCGGACTCGTAGAGATTCTGGATGCCCAGGTAATCTTCCACCTTCTCGATGCCGGCTTCCAGGACACCAACGGTGCGCTTCTTTTCGTCCACCTCGTAGTCCACCTCGGGCTGGAGGCGCAGGACCACCTTGGCGAACTCGCTGTACCAGCGGTTGGTGTCCCCTTGGGCCGGACCGGAGATGATCAGCGGTGTACGGGCCTCGTCGATCAGGATCGAGTCAACTTCATCCACGATTGCGAAGTTGTGGCCACGCTGGACGAGTTCACTTGCGTCCCACGCCATGTTGTCGCGCAGGTAGTCGAAGCCGAATTCGTTGTTGGTACCGTACGTGATGTCCGCGGCGTACTGCTCGCGGCGAACAGCGGGGTCCTGGTTGGCCAGGATGCAGCCGCTGGTGAGCCCCAGGAAGCGGTAGACGCGTCCCATGAGTTCGGACTGGTATTCCGCGAGGTAGTCGTTCACGGTGACAACGTGCACACCTTTACCGGTAAGTGCGTTCAGGTAGGCCGGCGCGGTGGCCACGAGCGTTTTACCCTCACCGGTTTTCATCTCGGCGATGTTGCCCAGGTGCAACGCGGCACCACCCATGAGCTGGACATCGAAGTGCCGCATTCCCAGGGTGCGCGACGACGCCTCGCGGACGGCGGCGAACGCCTCTGGGAGGAGGTCGTTCAGGGCCTCGCCGTCTTCATGCCTGGAGCGCAGGCGATCTGTTTCCTCGCGGAGTTCGGCATCGGAGAACGTCTTGAAGGACTCTTCAAGGGCATTGATGGAATCGGCATAGTTCCGCAGTTGCTTCAGGGTTTTTTTATCACCCGTGCGGAGAAGTTTTTCGATTAGTGATGCCACGTGAAATTGCTCCCAGTCTCATGCTGCCGAATTCTGGCTGTTTCAGTCTACGGGAGAGACCAAGGCCACGTTGTCGGTTTTCCCTGTCAGCGGATTGTCTGCGGAGACCAGCCGGGAAGGCCTTGCGGACACGGCCTCGGCGAGCCCGGCAGCAAGGTCGCCAACGGGCTCCACCACAATGTCCTGCAGTCCCAGCCATTCGGCCATGAGGTTGAGTTCGGCAGAAAGCTCGACGGCGGTGTCCGCCGGTGCGCCCGGCTCGCCGAACGCCGAACGGACCAAGAGGCGTCCGGTTGCCCTGTCGGCTTTAAGGTCCACCCTGGCAACCATTTCTTCACGAAGCAGGAACGGCAGGACGTAGTAGCCGAAGCGTCGTTTGGCTGCCGGAGTGTAGATCTCAATGCGGTAATGGAACCCGAACAGTTCCTCGAGGCGGCGTCGCTCAAAAACCAGGGAGTCGAAAGGACTCAGCAAAGCACGGCCCTCGGCCTTGCGCGGGACCCTCGCTTCGACATGCCTGTAGGTATCCCGGGCCCAGCCCTGCACCGATACTTTCTCCAAGCGTCCAGCCTCGACCAGCCGCTGGACTGACGCCGCACCGGCTTTCACCGGCGTCCGGAAGTAGTCCGCGAAACACCGCACTGTCCCGATTCCGTGGGCACGGGCTGCGGCCTCGATCAACCGGTCCATGGATTCTTCCAGGTCCGTGGACGGGGCGGGGTCCCCGGGGTAGACCCTTGACGTCAGCGTGTAGCGCCGTTCGAATTGCGTGGTCCTGGAGGCCGCCGAGACGCGCCCTTCCTCAAACAGGTGTTCAAGCACCCGTTTGACGACGTTCCAGTTCCAACCCCAGTTATCCCGTCCCGGGTCCTCGTCATGTCCCAGGGTGGCCGTCAACTCAGCGGCTGTCATTGCCCGGTTTCCTGCCAGTGCGGCCATGATCCGTGCTTCCATGTCCGCGCGGATGGCCGGGTCCATGCGGTGCGCTCCCACCCAGACGCGTTTCTGCCACAGCAGCAGGTCCTGGAAGTGCTCCGGCCTGATGAAACTGGCCTCGTGCGCCCAATACTCCATCATCTTTCGGGGTGGCCGCCCTGCCATGGCTTGCAGGATTGCGGGGTCATAGCTGCCCAGCCTGGAGAAGAAAGGCAGGTAGTGGCTCCTCGCCAAGACATTGACCGAGTCGATTTGGACCAATTGCAGTTGGGCAAAAGTCCGGCCCACCACCCGTCTTGTGACAGGTCCGGTGGGCCGGGCTTTTGCTAATCCCTGGGCTGCCAATGCCATCCGCCGTGCCTGGGACAGGCTCAGCGAAGCGGTCATTGAAGTCCTTTCATAGGGGCGGCTGTGCCCTACTTGGCTGTGGCCGCCTGATCATCGGAACGGTAAGCGTGGATCTTTTCCTCAACAGCGTCCTCGCCGGGTTCGCACGTTGAGTCAAGGGTAATCACACCATAGGTCCAGCCGCTTCGCCGGTAAACCACGGATGGTGCGTTGGTTTCCTTATCCAGGAACAGGTAGAAGTTGTGTCCCACGAGTTCCATGTTGTCCACGGCGTCGTCGAGAGTCAGTGACGCTGCGGGGAAGACCTTCCTCCGGATAAGGACCGGTGAGTCTCCAGCCGGAATGTCGTTCTCGATGTCGTACGGCGACGATTCATCGGCCTGCGATACGGGAGCCTGGTGGTTGCCTGCTTCGGCGTAGATCGGCTCAGTGGCGCTGGCGGGCTCCAGGGATGCCGTTGCTTCCCGAACTGCCTTGGGCGTGTGCCGCCCGTGGTGCACCTTCTTCCTGTCCTTGGCACGACGCAGCCGCTCAAGGAGTTTGTTGTAGGCGAGATCGAAGGCAGCAAATTTGTCAGCGGCTGTGGCCTCTGCGCGGATAACGGGGCCGCGGCCCAGGACGGTCACTTCAACGGTGAGCTGGCCAGGTATCTGGCGCGGGTTGGTTTCCTTGGAAACCTTGGCGTCTACCCGCTGGACTTTATCCCCAAGCGACTCAATCTTTGAGATTTTCTCGCCGGCGTATTCGCGAAAGCGATCGGAAACGGTCAGGTTTCGTCCGCTGATCATGAACTCCATGGTGCCCTCCAAATAACTCAGGTGACACGACAACGACTCTGTTTGGGGCCGGTCTGACGGACAGTCGAGCCCCTTTCCGAGCCGCTATCGACAGGTACATCTGTTCTTGGTACCCATAATCGACGTTAGTTCATCGGCACGAGTTATTCATCCTTTGGCCACTTATTTTTTGTTTGCGTCTTCCTGACTGCGGAAGGCTCGTCCCCAGCATCGAAAGAGGCGTAGGCTGGTGGCCTCGTGGCCGCCAGGACAATGGCACCGCAAACTGTCGCCCCTGCCGCCTGCAAGGCCCTGTTTGCTTCAGCCAAGGTGGCCCCGGTTGTCAGGACATCGTCAACAATGATGCACTTCCGCCCGTGGACTTTGGACCGGAATCCCGGCTTCACAACCATGGAGCCGGCCACCCGCCGTGCCCGTTCACCACGTCCGAGTCCTTTCTGCCCACCGGTGCCTTGCCGCCCGGCCTGACCAACAACCACATCCATGGCCTTGGCAAAGAACAACGTGGCGTCATGGAACTGGAGTCCAGGACGCGGACAGACGCCCTTCTTTCGCAGGGCGTCCCACGTGGGGCAATCCTCCAGGAGGCGTCGACGCCGCACCGCGGCCAGCAGGACGCTGACAGGACTGAATCCACGTTTGCGGAACGCTTTTCCGCTGCTCGGTACCGGAATCAGGATCAGGCCCTGTTCCCGACCGACAGCAGCTTTGACCGCCCTGCCCAGGCAAGGTCCCAGGACCGCGGCCATCCGTCCCTGGCCAGCATGCTTGAACGACAGGATTGCCATGGCAAGCTCGTCCCGGTAGGGCCCCGCAGCAACCACGCCGAGTTTCGCGGTTCCGTTGAGCTCCACCAGGAAGGGCGATTCCTGCTCGGCTCGGAATGGGTTCCTGCACAGCAGCCGGATGCGCTTGGCGCAGACGCCGCACAGCACGGTGTCTTCGACCCCGCAACAAACGCATTCCACTGGAACCAGGACGTTCAGGACCTCGCAGAGGCCCAGTTGGATCGCCGCGACCATCCGGTCCACCGGGCGGGCATGGACACCGCGCCTGGCCGCCATAGCGGGAAGTCTTCCTTCAAGGTCCGGATCCACCCTTGCCTTCCGGCGTTTGGCCACGTCATCGCCGGAGTTCCTTGGGCGGAGGCGTTGGGAAGACATGCTCCAAGCTTGCCCGTGCAGGACAAGCCCGGCACTGGCGCCCGGCCGCTATGTGGAAAGCAAGCGCCTAGCCCGGGAATGCGGGTTCGGTGGGACCCTTCAGCTGCAGTTCCCAACCGTTGCCGACGCGTTGGAAGACGCCGGCCGCCGACTGGCCGTAGATCTGCTCAGAACCGTTTCCGGCGCTCAGGCTGGTGAGCCCGTCCCACGGCGCCAGTTGCTGCGGATCCCCCGAAGCGAGCGAAAGCAATTCCGGCATAACCGTCCCCGTCGCTGAAGCGGCCATCACAACCACCGTGGACCCGTTGACCCAAGCCCCTTGGTCCGGAGACGAATTGGTGAAGAGGCTAACGGGAGCCGTAAGGTCCTTGGGCGTCCCATCGGGGTTCCGGACGATGCCGGCGACTTGGACCGCCGTCTTGCCGTTGGCCACCGAAATGATCAGCGCCCTGGCGCCCTCGCGCGAAACCCTGAACTCCTTGACGGTCCGTCCGGAAAGCCATGCAGGTGTGATCGTGGTGGAGGGGATCGCCATCCCGGGCGCCACCCCCGTTGGTTTGAACGCCACGATTTCGGTGGCTCCGTTGGCCCCGGGCCCCGACGTCCACACCCAATCCTGGGGGCTGAACGATGGACCGGTGAGGGTACTCCGTGTTGTCAGCTGACGTGCCGGTTGGCCTGGTTCGACCGAGTAGAGGGTTGTCCGGTCTCCATTGAGGAAGGCTGCCGTTTGCGAAACGGGCGACTCCGCCGGCGAGTGGGGTCCCAGCCCCGCCACCGATTGGATATCAGGAAGGGGAGAGACCCTGTTGTTCTCGTAGCGGACCAGGTCTCCGTTGTTGACGGCGATTTGCCGGGCCGGAACACTCTTATCCACCACGGGCGGCAGGACCGAACCGTCGTCGTCCACGCGTACCAAATCCTGGTCCGCGCGGAGCTGGACGTTTATGACATCCGGCTGGCTCCTGAACGTCAGCGCCAGCTGGTTCTGCATCCGCTGCCGGTCTTCGGCCGAGGCATCGAAAAGCTCTTTGGCGGACAAGTCCACCTGGGCTGCACCGGAAACCACGGGAACCGACTCGCGCGCGAGTTTGATTCCCGACGGGAAGGCGCTCACGACGGCGCCGCGCAAGTAGGGTGCCGGCCCGGCCAGCAAGGCGCTGGTCATCGACTTGACGGTCTTCTTCTTGATGAACCAACGGTAGTCGGGAACCGCATAGGTAAACGTGGGGTCATAGAAGTAGATGGGGTACGCCCCGTAGATCACCTTGAAGGTCTCCTCGGGGATGGCCGTGCCATCGGGCACCTTGGAGATGCGCCACTCCCCCTCCACCTGGTCAAGAGTGACGGGTATTGATTCCTTGGTCCCCGCCGGGTACTGGGTGGCGATGCCGTCGGCATCCACGGAGTAGGCGAGGTCGAGCTCGTAGACGTATTCGTTTTCGACCGCGGTTTTGACCACCTGCGCTTCACGGAAGACCAGGGCCCGCTTGTCCGGCTTCCAGGTCACGGACTGCGCCTGCGTCAGGTACTGCCGTGCCACTGGGTAGTCGTCTTCATAGCCGCTGCCGGCCATGTAGAAGTCCTCGATCACGGCTTCCGGGCTGGCACCGGCCCGTGGCGCGGCCGGGAAGAAGACCGGGGCGTTCGAATTTCCGGCGCTCTCGTCCTTGCTCTTTCCCACGGGTCCGGACCGCGGAATCTGGGCGCAGGACGCCAGGAGGACCACGAGGGCCGCCATCATCGCGATGGCTACCCGCCGGAAGGGCTTGGCACTCATTCCTTGCCTCCCGTCGTGCTGGGCGGCAGCTCGGAACCGGCGGGGTGACCGATTGTTCCGGATTTGTCCGTCCCTGGGCCAGGTTCCAGGACGAGCACCTGGTGCTCGATGCCGGTGTCCGGGAGGTCTACGTCAGCCGGCTCCAACTGGAGCGGCGATTTGAGGATGGTTCCGCCTTGGCGCAGGGGAAGCGTCAACCGGAAGTTGGAACCGGCCCCCTTGCGTCCCCAGGCCTGCAGCCAGCCGTTGTGGAGTTTGGTGTCCTCCGCCGCGATCGAGAGCCCTAGGCCGCTGCCGCCCGTGGTTCGGGCACGGGCGGGATCCGCCCGCCAGAACCTGTCGAAGACGCGGGCGGCCTCGGCCTGGCTCATCCCGATTCCGTGGTCACGGACAGCCACGGCGACGGCATCCTGGTTTGCGGCTACCGAGATGTGGACCGGCCGGCCTTCACCGTGTTCCAAAGCGTTGAGCAGGAGGTTGCGGAGAATACGGTCGATCCGGCGGGAATCCATTTCCACGACGATGGCCTTGTCCCTGGCGTTCAGGCGGACGTCGGAGCCATACTCGGCTGCCACCGGCGCAGCGCCCTCCATGACATGTCCCAGGACTTGGAAAATGTCCTGCGGCTCGGCGTCCAGGATGGCCGCCCCCGCATCGAAGCGGGAAATCTCCAGCAAATCGGACAGCAAGGACTGGAACCTCTCCACCTGGTTGTAGAGCAGTTCCGCCGACCTCTTGTTCATGGGGTCGAAATCTTCGCGGGCATCGAAAAGGACCTCTGCCGCCATCCGGACGGTGGTCAGCGGCGTCCGGAGTTCGTGGGAGACGTCGGAAACAAATCTCTGCTGCATCTGGGACAACGTGGCCAGCTGGGTAATCTGCTCCTGCAGGCTTGCGGCCATGTGGTTGAACGAGGCGCCAAGGCGTGCCACTTCGTCCTCGCCCTTGACCACCATGCGCTCCTGGAGTTGGCCTGCCGCCAATTTTTCGGAGACTACTGCAGCGTGGCTGACAGGGCTCACGACGTTTCGCGTCACATACCAGGCGATGGCACCAATCATGAGGACCAACGCGGCACCGCCGGCCCAGAGGACGTTCTGGATTTCGTCCAGGGTCTTCTGGGCGGTGTTGAGGTCATAGATCAAATAGAGCTCATACATGGTCCCGTTGAACGTGACCTTGTTTCCCACGGCAATGCCCGGCCGGTCCTCGTTCCCTACGGGGAACTCCATCGACGCCCAGAACTGCTGCTTGCCGCCATCCTGGACGGCTTTCCGCAGTTCGGGTGGAATGACCCGCACGGTCAGTTGGTCGGAGGCCCGGGACTCCACCCACCGGTTGCGTGGCTTGGTTTGTTCAGGAACTGCTTCGAAAACATAGCGCCGTTGAATAACGGATCCCCGGCCCTCGACTGCCGTAAGGGTGTCGTAAACCAAGGTGATGACGCTGGACTGGTCGGTGACCTGCGCGCCGTCGAACGTGTCCTGGACCTGTTTGACGTTGTAGCGCGATTCCGATTCCGCCTGGGCCAGGCGCTCTTGGAAGAGGTTGTTTGCGATCTGGTTGGAGAGGTAAGCACCAACGATCGCGAAGGACGTGATGGCGAGCAAGAGCGTGGTAAGCACTGTCCTGAACTCAAGGGACCGCCGCCACCGCCGCAACAGCGACCGCCACAGGAACCGGAGGCCCGGCCGGATCTGGCGTATGCCGATCGCCACGAGACGGGACACCCGAAGCACCAGGATGAGTCCACGCCGCGTCCAGATCCTGGCCCTGGTGGCCAACCATTTCACGGTTCCGTGGCTGCGGCGGGAGCCGGGGCCCGTTGGTTGTTCAGGCGTTTCCCCAGGGCTCGCCAAAGGTGCCCCGGTGGTTTCCGGGGCTGAGGGTCCGCGCTTGGCCCCGGCCGTTTCGGCGTCGCCGGCGGGTGAGTCAGGAACCTGCTTTATATCCGACACCACGCACCGTCAAGACAACCTCGGGCGCTTCCGGATCACGCTCAATCTTGGAACGCAAACGCTGGACATGGACGTTCACCAAGCGGGTGTCGGCAGCGTGCCTGTATCCCCATACCTGTTCGAGGAGCAACTCCCGGGTGAAGACCTGCCACGGTTTACGGGCCAGGGCCACCAAAAGGTCGAATTCAAGGGGGGTCAGCGATATCCGCTCCCCGCCACGGGTTACCAGGTGGCCCGCCACGTCAATCGTGACGTCGGCGATGCGCAAGGTCTCCGGCGCCTTCTGTTCTCCCGGACGAAGTCGGGCACGGACGCGGGCAACGAGCTCAGCGGGCTTGAAGGGTTTCGGCACGTAGTCGTCTGCGCCCGATTCCAAACCACGGACGACATCCGACGTGTCAGACTTCGCGGTGAGCATCACGATGGGAACATCCGACTCGCCCCGGATCTGGCGGCACACTTCGATTCCGTCCGAACCGGGAAGCATGAGGTCGAGGAGGACGAGGTCCGGCTTGGACGAACGGAAGACGTCGAGGGCTTGGCCGCCGTCTGCGCAGAACACGGGCTCGAAGCCGTCATTGCGCAGGACGATGCCAATCATTTCTGCGAGCGCTTCGTCGTCGTCTACTACCAGAATGCGTGCCTTCATAGTTATATGTTCCCTTATCGACAACCCTTTGTCCTGTTGGCGGGGGCGCACGGCATGGCGTCCCCCAGGAGCACTTCCACCGTACTGCACTGGCCGTAGCCCCTCTTGCCTGCGGGGAATCGAGCGAATGCTAGGAGTGATGGCAAAGGGATTATAGGCTGGGTGCCAGGTCCGTTTGGGGGACGTCGATGGTCGGCGGTCGGGGCCTCATGGGGAGGAACTCGTGACACAACCAGAGCATGGCCAGCCGCCGCAGGCCGGCGGACAGGCAGGGTGGGGAAGCCAACCGCAATGGGGCGGCCAACAGCAGTGGCCGGCACCTCCCGGGCACGGTCCTTGGCAGGGCCAGCCACCCAACGGAATGCCCGGCGGCCAGCCCCAGCCATACGGCCAGCCGTACGGTCCACAGCACGGCCAGCCTTACGGCCAACCACTGTACGTCGCTCCGCCCAAACCCGGGGTCATTCCCCTGCGGCCCTTGCAGTTCGGCGAGTTCTTTGACGGTGCCTTCCAGACCATCCGCCGGAATGCCGCATCGATGGTGGGCTCGGCCCTTATTGTGCAGGCAGCCAGCGGGATCCTTGGCGGCGTCCTGACCGTGGCAGTGCTGCCGGCCCTGGAGTCACTGCAATCCGTGAACCGGCGCGCAGACCTCGACGACTTCCTGGGTCCGGTCATCGGCTTTATTGCTGCCATTATGGGCGTTGCCATCCTCGCCGCCCTCCTCGGCTCGGTATTGCAAGGAGTCTTCGCCGTGCCGGTCCTGCGCTCAGTGTTGAACCGGCGGACTGGCTTCCGTCAGATGTGGAAACTTGCGGCGCGGCGGATCTGGCCGCTGCTCGGCGTGGCGGCGCTCCTCACCTTTGTGGGCCTCTTGGCTGTTGCCGCAGTTGTGGGAGTAGCCGTGCTCCTGGTGATGGCCATGGGGCCTGCAGGAATCGCCTTGGCAATCCCGTTGTGGATCGGCGGACTGATCCTGTTTGTCTGGATTGGCCTGAAGCTCATGTTCGCTCCTGCCGCCATCGTGGTGGAACGGGTGGGCGTCTATGACGGCCTGCTGCGGTCCTGGCAATTGACCAAGAACAGTTGGTGGCGCATCCTCGGCATCACCCTTGTAGTGAGCATCATGGTTGGTGTCATTGGCAACGTGGTCCAGATCCCGGTGAACCTGGCAACCGAAGGCGTTGGAACGGTGTTCTCCCCACACCCGGATGCTGCCTCCATGAGTTCAAATTTCCTGGTGGCCACCATCATTTCCACCATCATCGCCGTCCTTGTCGGTTCGGTGACCTTCGCCTTCCAGACGTCGGTCACCGCGCTGATCTATGTGGATCTCCGGATGCGGCGTGAGGGCCTCGATGTGGAACTGATGCGCTTGATGGAGACGGGCGCGGACCCTGACGGCGTACCGGGTGGGCCTCTGGCCCGTCATACCGGTACGCAGCCGCACAGCGGTTCGTGGCCTGTTCCGGGTTCACCGACGCCGGATGCCCCCTATGGGCCACGGCCTCCGGTATGACAGGACTTCTGACGCTGGCCGTCGCGCAAGAACCGCCCGTGGCGCCGGACCGGGACGAAGCCCGGCGATGGGCTGCAGAAGAGCTCAGCAAGAGCAAGTATGCAGAAGCGCGTCCCAGTTGGCTGGACCAAGCATGGCGTGACTTCCTTGACTGGCTCAACTCCCTGGGAGGCGACGGCACCCCAGGCGGAAATGATGTGGCCGTCCCCCTCATCATCACCCTCGCCGTGGTGCTCATTGTGGTGGCCGTTGTCCTGGTCCGTCCACGCCTGAACGCACACCGCAAGGCGCCCGCTTCCGGAATGTTCGGCAATGAGCCCGTAATCGGCGCGTCCGCGTACAGGCAACGCGCCGCAACTGCCGCCAAGGACGGCAACTGGCGGGCCGCCGTCGTCGATCAATTCCGCGCCCTGGTGCGCGCCGCGGAAGAACGCGACGTCCTCGAGTCGCGGGCAGGCAGGACTGCCGATGAAGCTGCCGCCCACCTGGGCGGGTCATTCGGAGCCGTCCGCCATCGCCTGGCTGACGCCGCCAGCGTTTTTGACGCAGTCCTGTATGGCGGCCAAGCGGCGCGGGAGCAGGACTTTGAGGCCCTTCGACAACTGGACGCCGAACTGCAAGGCATGTCCCCCACCTACGCTGCCCCTGCCGGCAATGGATTGGCTGTGCCGCGATGACGCTTATCGAGACGTCCGCCGGCCCATCGGCGCCGGATGTACGCACCAACGAGGGGCCCGGCACCACCCAAGGCAGCTGGTTGCGGAAGAACGTGAAGTGGGTGGCGCTCGCCGTCCTGTTTGCCGCGCTGGTGACGTTCCTCGTGGTGCAGCAGCAAGCGCCCAAAACCGACTCGCGGCCATTGTCGGCAAACAACCCTGGACCGGAGGGCGCCATGGCCTTGGCCGAGCTCCTGGGCCAGCACGGAGTCCGTGTCACCAGCACCGGCTCCCTTGCCACAACGTTGGGCGCTGTTGAGGACAATCCGGAGTCCACTGTGCTGGTCTACGACCCGCGTGGTTTCCTGGGCCGGGAACAACTCACGGAGTTACGGGACTCAGACGCCGCCAAAGTGGTTGCGGTGTCACCACGGCTGGGGACCGTGCGCGGACTCGATGCACAGATCCAGGCAAGCGGCGTGGTTCCCGATTCCACCAACGTACTGGCTCCCTCCTGCAGGCAGGCCGATGCGACAGCAGCAGGCAACGTCGCCGCCACGGGCACCGTCTACACGGCCCCGGTCACGTGCTACACCACCCGTGCCGGGGGCCCAGGGCTCTACGCGGCCTCGGCCACGGGCAAGGTAGTGGTGCTCGGAAGCACGGATCTGCTCAACAACGCCCACCTCGCCGAGGAGGGCCACGCCGCGCTCTCGCTCCGCACGCTGGGCTCCACCGGTCACGTCGTCTGGTACCTGCCTGGCGTCGTCGATCTGGAAGCCGACGGTTCCACACCCACCCTCAATGATTTGGCACCACCCTGGCTGGCAGTCGGGGGTCCCTGGCTTGCCCTCGTGGCGGTACTGGCCATCGCATGGCGGGGACGCCGGCTGGGTCCCCTGGTCCACGAGCCCCTGCCCGTGGTAGTGAAAGCGGCTGAAACAGCGGAAGGGCGGGCCCGGCTCTATCAGGATTCCCGGGCCGTGCAGCGGGCCGCTGACAATATCCGGGCCGGGACGCTGTGGAGGTTGGCCAGGTACTTCAACCTCGGTGCGGAAGCCACACCGGACGCCGTCATTGAGGCTTTGGAACGACGCTTTGGAAAACCTGTTCCGGAGCTCCGTTTCACCTTGCTCAACGCAGAGCCCCAGACTGAAGGACACCTCGTGCAATGGGCACAACACATGGAACGAATCGAACAGGAGGCGACAGCCCAATGAGCAACCAGCCAGGCAGCTACACGGAAAGCGCCGAGCGATACTCCGGCACTGCGGCGCCGGAAGCCGGCCACTCCGGAATGGATGCCGCATCCGCCGATCGTCACGGTGGCCACGCTGCGGCCAATGGCGCCGGAGACCCGGCCCGGCAGTCGCTCCTGAACGTCAGGAACGAGGTAGGCAAGGCCGTGGTGGGCCAGGACCCCACGGTGACGGGAATGCTTATCGCCTTATTGTGTGGCGGCCACGTCCTCCTTGAAGGAGTCCCGGGTGTAGCGAAGACGTTGCTGGTGCGGGCGTTGTCCACCGCATTGAGCCTGGATACCAAGCGTGTGCAGTTCACCCCGGACCTCATGCCCGGCGACGTCACAGGTTCCTTGGTCTATGACGCCCATTCCTCGGAGTTCTCTTTCCGGGAAGGTCCTGTCTTTACCAATATCCTGCTGGCTGATGAAATCAACCGGACGCCGCCCAAGACCCAGGCCTCGCTGCTGGAGGCGATGGAGGAGCGGCAGGTTTCCGTTGACGGTGTGTCGCGGCCCCTTCCTGAACCCTTCATTGTGGCTGCAACCCAGAACCCCGTGGAGTACGAGGGCACGTATCCGTTGCCCGAGGCCCAACTGGACCGTTTCCTCCTGAAGCTCACCATGCCCTTGCCGGGCAGGGCAGAGGAGATCGAGGTGATCCGCCGCCACGCCGCAGGTTTCGATCCCCGGAACCTCGCCGCAGCGGGCGTGCGGCCGGTTGCCGGCGCCGCTGAACTCTCGCAGGCACGCCAGGCTGTGGCCCAGGTTTCCGCTGCACCGGAAGTCCTTGCCTACATCGTGGACGTGGTCCGGGCAACGCGGTCTGCACCCTCTTTCCAGCTCGGCGTTTCCCCTCGCGGGGCCACCGCTTTGCTCAACACCTCAAAAGCGTGGGCTTGGTTGTCCGGGCGATCGTTCGTGACTCCGGACGATGTCAAGGCACTGTCCCTCCCGTGCCTCCGGCATCGTGTGGGACTGCGCCCGGAAGCCCAGATGGACGGTATCAACGTTGATGACGTGCTGGGCAGCATCCTGGCTTCCGTTCCGGTTCCCCGGTGATCCAGCTTCCGGCCCGGCACAAGGCCCCTGCGGTGCCACCAAGGAGTCCCGGATGGCCGTAACGGGTCGCTTCGTCCTTCTGGCCTTCGCTGCGTTGGCCCCGGTTGTGCTGTTCCCGGCCTGGTCAACCGTGCTTGTGGTCATCGCTGCCTTGCTTGTGCTCGTCGTCGTTGACGTGGCATTGGCAGCTTCCCCGGCCAAAACCGTGCTCGAGCGTATCCAACCGGCGAACGTCACCCTGGAGAACCACGTGGAATCGGTGGTTATTATCACCAATCCAGGTCGCCGAAAGCTCCGCGCATTGGTCCGTGATGCATGGCAACCCTCCGCCGGCGCGGTCAACGCCGTCCAGAACCTGGTGGTTCCTGCGGGCGAACGCCGACGGATGAACGTCACGCTGGTCCCCCGGCGGCGGGGCGAGCTCGCTGCACCGCACCTGACCATCCGTTCCCTTGGGCCATTTCGGCTCGCCGCCCGCCAGCGGACCCGGCAGCTGCCCGGCCTCGTCCGGGTCCTTCCGCCGTTCCATTCCAAACGGCACCTGCCCTCCAAGCTGCGGAAGCTCCGTGAGCTCGATGGCAGGGCGGCTGTCCAGATCCGTGGTGCCGGCACGGAATTCGACTCCCTCCGGGACTATGTCCGCGGGGACGATGTCCGTTCCATCGATTGGCGCGCCACGGCCAGGCGCAGCTCCGTTGTTGTCCGCACGTGGCGGCCGGAGCGGGACCGCCGCGTGGTGATTGTGCTGGATACGTCCCGGACGGCCGCCGCACGGATCGAGGACGAGACGCGGTTGGACACGGGCATCGAAGCTTCCCTGCTTTTGGCGGTCCTCGCTGAACGCGGCGGGGACCGCGTGGATTTCCTCGCCTACGACAGGCGGCTCCGCGCACGGGTGGAATCGGCGTCGAAGGGAAACCTCCTGGGACACCTCGTCCAGGCCATGGCACCGCTGGATGCGGAACTGATCGAACTCGATTGGCAGCAGATCCCGGGCCAGGTACGGGCCGTTTCGGCCCACCGCTCCCTGGTGGTCCTGTTGACCGCGCTCGACGGCGGCGCCCCCGAAGAGGGCCTGCTCCCCTTGGTTGCCCAGCTGGCTACCCAACACGTGGTTGTTGTGGCGTCGGTCCGCGACCCCGTGCTTGCAACGATGAAGGAAGAACGTTCGACAGCCAGCCAGGTCTTCCGCGCGGCGGCCGCCGAACGGGCCCTGCTGGAACGGGCAGCCGTCACGGCGCAGCTCCGTCAGTTGGGGGCAGAAGTAGTGGACGCGGATCCACAAGACCTGCCTCCCCACCTCGCAGATACCTACATCCGGCTCAAAGCTGCCGGACGCCTCTAGGAAGGACTCCACGCCATGGGCGATGCCATCTACCAACTGGCTCTTCGCGGCGACTTCGACCGCCTGCAGCCGGAAGTCCGCGACTACTTTTCCCTCGCTGCCGGCTCCGGCACGTACGGCATCGGCCAAGGAGTGTTCGATGTGGTGGGCTGCCGGCAGAAGTGGCTGCGCCCCTTGCTTGCACTGACGGCCAACGAGGAAGCCTTCTTTCCCGAGTACGGCGAGGGCATTCCCTTCCGGATCGAAAACCACGCGCATGTGGACCCTTTTGGCCGGCCAGCCCTGACGGCGCGGCGCGAGATCCATTTCCCTTCCGGTACCCGGCTGTTCCACGACACAACCAGCGCCGTCACGGGTCTGTCAGGGCACCCTGACAGGCTCGTGGACCATCTGGGCCGCTACCGGCGCCTCGTCACTGACTTGGAGGTCAGTGTCACTCCGGAAGGAAGGTTGCGTGGCGTTTCGAAGGCCAGCCGGCTCTTCCTGGGTCCGCTTCGGGTTCCCCTGCCGGACGCCCTCGACGCCCGCGCCTATGCCGAGCAATGGTGGGATGAAGCAGAGGGCAAACACCGGATCCAGGTAAAGGTGATCCAGCCACAGGTAGGTTTGGTCCTCGTGTACGCCGGCCGCTTCGACTACCGGCTGGTCCCCTACCTTCCGGGGAGTGCTCCCGGAACGGGCCTGCCCCGCTACGCAGAGCCTGACCGGTGGGAGGAACGGATCTAGCCCTGGGCCAACTGGTCCAGTCCGTCCGCGACGTGTGTCAGCTTGGTCAGTACTGCCTTTGCCTCGGCGGGCTTCAGGTTCTCGAGGCCCGTCGCCGGAGTTACCCGGAGTCCGGACAACGCCGACGCCGGCAGGCCCACCTGCCGCCATGGCCGCCAGATGCGTTCCACGATGTCCGCGGTCCGTGGCAAGGAAGGACCATCGGTGGGCAGTGCGCCCGCCCACACCCGCTTGCCGGATTCCACGGCCGCGGCCAATTGCTCCCACTGGCGTGTGGTCAAGGCCTTCAGGGGCACGGCGACACCGTCCGCTCCCGCTGACAGGATGCGTTCGATCGGCGCTTCGATCTCCGGTACCGAAATAACGGTTTCGACGACGCCGGCCTCCTTGAGTGCGTCGAGCACCAGCCGCCACGCTGAGCTGACCTCGTCACCGGCGATCGACCGCAAGGTCCGGTAACCGCTCGCCGTCGGAATGGTTCCACCCATCACTGCAGCTATGGCAGGTTCATCCAGTTGGACAACAATGCCGGCCCCGGGGACCGCTGCGCGGATCTTCTGCACGTGATCGGCAACCCCGGCAGCCAAGGACCCGGCAATGTCACGACGCGCACCGTAGTCCAGGAGCGCCCGCTCGCCGCTGTGCAAATACAGTTCCGAGGCCAAGGTGAGTGGTCCCACCAACTGGACCTTCACTTCCGTGGCCGAAACGTCTTCTGCTCCTGCCACGTCGGCAAGGACATTGATGTCCGATGCCAGGGCCGACCGGGCCCGCAGGTGGTCCTTTCCGGGCCTGTCCACCAGCCGCCAGCCATGCGGTTGGACGTCGATGGCCAAATCCACCAACAGGCTGCCGGTCCGGGCTACGGCGTCGGAACCGACACCGCGGCCGGGCAGTTCGGGGAGAAAGGGAAGGTGGGGCTCCCCCAACTCCCCACGGATGGTTCGGAGGGCCTCCGCAGCGTCGCTGCCCGGCCACGGGCCAAGAGCCGTGGCACTGGCCCGCAAAGGTTGCGTATCCGCCACGCCTACGCCTGCTGGCTGGAGATCTGGTGGTTCTCGGCGATCGCCTCATGGTGCCGGATGACTTCGCTGATGATGAAATTCAGGAATTTCTCGGCGAAGGCGGGATCCAGGTGGGCGTCCTCGGCGAGGCGCCGCAACCGCGCGATCTGTGCCGCCTCCCGGCCCGGGTCCCCGGCAGGAAGCTTGTGGGTGGCTTTGAGGACGCCGACCTTTTGGGTGGCCTTGAAACGCTCGGCCAGCAGGAACACCAGCGTGGCATCGATGTTGTCGATGCTGGACCGGATGGACAGCAATTCCTCCATGATTCCCCGGTCCACCTGGCCGGACAGGGAACTCGCTGCCGGGTCGAAGGATTCGGCGTCATCGGGAAGGGCGTTGCTCTGCTCGGTCATGCCTCCCAGTCTATGGTGTGCGGCCGGTGGCTCCGTTGTTGTTACCTCGCGCCGAAGCCTCACCGGGATGGCGGGAAGGGCAGTGTTGCCGCCACGCAATCGGGTGCAGAATGGGCTCCATCACCTGCGGATCGGCAAAGGAGCTTCCATGAAGATCGCCGTTTTGGGAACGGGAATGGTGGGGCACGCCCTCGCCGGAAAGTTGGTGTCCTTGGGCCACGAGGTCACCATGGGTTCCCGCGAACCGGGGAATCCCAAAGGCCTCGCCTGGGCGGAAGAGGCCGGAGACCTCGGGCATGCGGGATCCTTCTCGCAGGCCGCAGCCGGCGCCGAATTGATTGTCAATGCCACCCCCGGAGCGGTGAGCCTTGCGGCGCTGGCCGAGGCAGGCGAAGCAAACCTGGACGGCAAGGTCCTCCTGGACGTTTCCAACGGCCTGGACAACTCCAACGGCTTTCCGCCAACGCTGACGGTGTGCAATACGGACAGCATCGCCGAAACCATCCAACGCACCTATCCCGGCGTGCGCGTGGTCAAGTCCCTGAATACGGTCAGTGCTCCGGTGATGGTGGAGCCCGGGCGGCTGCCGGGAGCGCACCACATCTTCATGGCCGGCAACGACTCCGGGGCGAAAGCCACAGTTTCCGCATTGCTGCAGGACTTTGGTTGGCCGCAGGAACACATCCGGGACCTTGGCGGACTGGATGCCGCCCGCGGGATGGAGATGTGGCTTCCCTTGTGGCTGCGCATCTTCATGCAGCAGCCACAAGGGAAGATGTTCAACATCGGGATTGTGTCCGAGTAGCTTCAGCCGCCCAACAGCGCCCGGTGTGCCTCCCGCCGTCGTGCTTGTTCTTCAGGGTCCGGTACCGGCAGCGAGGCGATCAGCCGCTTGGTGTAGTCGTGCTGCGGCGCGCCCATGACGTGGTTGCCGATGCCCTGCTCCACGAGCTTGCCCTTGTACAACACACCCACCCAGTGCGAGAGCATGTCCACCACGGCGAGGTCGTGGCTGATGAACAGCGCGGCGAAACCGTACTCTTCCTGGATGTCCTTGAAGAGGTCCAGGACTTTGGCCTGTACGGAAACGTCAAGCGCGGAGGTCGGTTCGTCGGCAATCAGGAGCCGGGGGCTCAGTGCCAGCGACCTCGCCAGTGAAGCGCGCTGCCGCTGCCCACCGGACAGCTCATGCGGGTAGCGTTGCGCGTACGACG
Organism: Paenarthrobacter sp. NPDC089988; assembly: GCF_044748465.1. Classification (NCBI taxonomy): domain Bacteria; kingdom Bacillati; phylum Actinomycetota; class Actinomycetes; order Micrococcales; family Micrococcaceae; genus Paenarthrobacter; species Paenarthrobacter sp. NPDC089988. The sequence continues at coordinate 342,074 of NZ_JBIVGD010000002.1, read as the reverse complement.
CCGGCAACTGGACTGACTCGAGCAGCTCGCCTACCCGTTTCCGCGCCTGTGCTGCGCTCGGCTTGGTATGGATGAGGAGCGGTTCGGCAACGCACTCACCGATGGTGAGGTGCGGGTTGAAGGAAGCTGCCGGATCCTGGAACACGAAGCCGATGTCCTTGCGCAGCGGGCGGAACGTCCGCTCCTTGAAGTCCAGCATCTCGTAACCGAGGACTTTCAAGCTGCCACCGGTCGCCCTGGTCAAACCGGCGATCGCGCGGCCAATAGTGGATTTGCCGGACCCCGATTCACCCACCAGGCCGAAGACCTCATTTTCGGACACTGTGAAGCTCACGTCGTCCACGGCCTTGAAACCGTGGCGGCCAAAACGGCCAGGGTATTCAATGGTGAGGTTCTTGGCTTCCACCAGCACTTTTCCGTCCTGGTGGAGGCGGGCCCGGGCCCCTTCGGACGCCGAGTTGCGGCCCAAATGGGGAACAGCGGCGAGCAGCTTCCGGGTGTACTCCTCACGGGGTTCGGCGAACAACACACGTGATGGAGCCTCCTCCACCACATCACCCTGGTACATCACCACCACACGGTCCGCGAGGTCCGCCACCACGCCCATGTTGTGGGTGATCAGCACGATCGACGTTCCGTAGTTGTCCCGCAGCTCACGCAGGAGCTGGAGGATTTCGGCCTGCACCGTCACGTCCAAGGCGGTAGTGGGCTCGTCCGCCACAATGAGCCCCGGGTTCAACGCCAACGCGGCGGCGATGACGACGCGTTGCTTTTGGCCACCGGAAAACTGGTGCGGGTAGTAGTCAACCCGCGCTTCCGGATCCGGGATACCCACCTTCCGGAGGGCCTCGGTGGCGCGCGCCTTGGCTTCCTTGGCGGAGACGCGATGCCCGTCTTTGGCGTGGGCGCGGATGCCCTCGGCAATCTGCCATCCTACCGTGAAGACGGGGTTCAGGGCCGTTGACGGTTCCTGGAAAACCATGGCAACGTCCCGGCCGCGGATCTTCCGCAGGGCCGGCTTTCCGAGACTGATCACGTTGTTGCCCTTGATCACCACGGCGCCGGAACTGATGGCGGTCTCCGGCAGCAGGCCAAGAATTGTCTTCGCCGTGACGGTCTTGCCCGATCCCGACTCCCCTACGATGGCCACCACCTCGCCGGCCTTCACGTCGAGGCTGACGTCCTTGACTGCGTGGACGTCCCCGGCATCGGTAGCGAAGGTAACTTGGAGCTGCTCGATCGCCAGGACCGGCTCCGAGGCACCGCCCTGGTCCGCAATGTTTCCGAGGTTGGTGGTCATGGCTTACCTGCTTCTACCGGCGCCGGGGAGGTTCCACCGGCGCGTTTGCGACCCCGGATCCGCGGGTCGTTGAGGTCATTGATGCTCTCTCCAACCAAGGTCAGGCCGAGGACAGTGAGGACTATGGCTATGCCGGGGAAGACACCGGTCCACCAGATGCCGGAGGATGTATCCGCCAGTGCCTTGTTCAGGTCGAAGCCCCACTCGGCAGCGGACGTGGGCTCAATGCCGAAGCCGAGGAAGCCCAGCCCCGCCAAGGTCAGGATGGCTTCCGAGGCGTTGAGGGTGAACATGAGCGGCAAAGTCCTGGTGGCGTTCTTGAAGATGTGGCGCCCGATGATGCGGATGCTGGAAGCACCCAGGACCTTGGCCGATTCCACAAAAGGCTCGGCCTTGAGGCGGATGGTTTCTGCGCGGATCACACGGAAATACTGTGGAACGAAGACCACGGTGATGGAGAACGCACAGGAAAAGATGCCGCCCCAAAAGCTGGATTGCCCCCGGCTGATCACAATGGAGATGACGATGGCCAGCAGCAAAGTGGGGAAGGCATAGATGGCGTCGGCCACCACTACCAGGATGCGGTCAAGCCAGCCGCCGAAGTAGCCGCTGAGCAGGCCCAGGGCCACACCCAGGAACAGGGACATGGCCACGGAAACCACAATCACGGTCACGGCCGTCTGCGAGCCCCAGAGAACCCGCGAAAGGACGTCATAGCCGCCGACGGTGGTGCCCAGGAGGTGCTTCGCGCTGGGCGCCTGCTGGGTGGGGAACGATCCCGAAGCATCGCTGAGCTGGGAGTATCCGTACGGTGCCAAAAGCGGCGCCAGGATGCTCGTCAGAAGGAACAGTCCGCTCAGGACCACGCCCGTGACGAGCATGCCCCGTTGGAGCCCCACGCTCTTCTTCAGGTGGGACACCACGGGAAGCCGGGAGGAAAGGGGCTGCTTGGGTGCAGCCAGTTCAGGAGTAGCCATGGTCAGTACCTCACTCGGGGGTCGATGAGCGCGGCAATGATGTCCACGATGAAGTTGGTGACAGCCACAATGACCGCGAGGAGCACCACGATGCCTTGGACGGCCACGAAGTCACGGGCGTTCAAGTATTGCACCAGTTGGTACCCCAGCCCTTTCCATTCGAACGTCGTCTCCGTCAGGATGGCACCGCCCAGCATGAGCGCGATTTGGAGTCCCATGACGGTAATGATGGGGATGAGCGCGGGCTTGTAGGCGTGCTTGGTCACCAGCCGGAATTCGCTCACGCCGCGGGAACGGCCCGCCTCGACGTAGTCCTTGCCCAGTGTCCCAATGACGTTGGTCCGCACGAGGCGAAGGAAGACGCCGGCAGTGAGCAGGCCAAGGGCAACGGCCGGAAGGACGGCGTGGGAGGCAACGTCGCCGAAGGCCGTGAAGTTGCCGCTGCGCAAGGCATCCAGCCAGTAGATTCCCGACGGCGCCGACAAGTTGCTCATGGCCAGTTCCGTGCGCGTGGACGCCCGCCCCGCCACGGGGAACCAGCCGAGCCACACGGAAAAGGTCAGCTTCAAGAGGAGTCCCGAGAAGAACACGGGTGTTGCGTAGCAGAGAATGGCAAAGAGCCTCAGGAAGGCATCCGAGGTCTTGTCCCGGTACTGGGCGGCAACCAGGCCCAGCGGGATACCTACCGCGAGCGCCACGATCAGTGCGTTGATGCTCAGTTCCAGGGTTGCGGCTCCGAAGGTGAACAGCACCTCCACCACCGGCCGGCGGTCCGTGATGGTTGTTCCAAAATTACCTGTGAGCAATTGGCCAAGATATTCGAAGTACTGGACCAGGACAGGGCGGTCGTAGCCGGCATCGTGGATCCGCTGCGCCAGGACATCGGGAGGCAATCGTCCGCCTTGCGCTGCGGTGATCGGGTCGCCGATGACCCGCATCAGGAAGAAGACCAGGGTCACCAGGATGAAGACCGTGGGGATGATCAGGAAGAACCTGACCACGATGTACCTGCCGAGCCCTCCCCCGGACTTGGTCTTGTTTTTCGGAGCCACGATGCCGGGTTCGGCGTCGGGCACATCTATGAGAGTTGTCATGTGTTACCTGCGTTTCCTGCCCGTGGATTGCGCGGGACTGGCTCGTGCGTACTGACGACGATGAGTCAGCAAAGGAGGCGGGACACCTGATGAGTGTCCCGCCCTCTTTGGTCTTGGAGGAGTGGTTACTTGGAAATGGTTCCCAGACGGAACTTGAAGGAAGCGTCCAGCGTCTTGTCGACGCCGTTCACACCGCTGCCTGCGATGGCCACCTGCGCGCCCTGGAGCAGCGGCAGGGTGGAAATATCCTTGGCCAGGGCGTTCTGGACATCCTGGATGTCCTTTTCACGCTTGGCTTTGTCCGACTCGGTGAGCTGCTTGCTGATGAGCTCGTTGACCGTGGCGTTGTTGTAGTGGTTCTTCAGGAAGCCGCCCTCCGGGAAGAACGGGGTCAGGTAGTTGTCGGAGTCGCTGAAGTCGGGGAACCAACCGAACTGGAACAGCGGGTACTCATCGGCACGGCTGGCCTTGCTGTACGTGACCCACTCGGTGGACTGCAGGTTCACCGTGAACAGGCCGGACTTCTCCAGCTGCTCCTTGATCATCGCGTACTCGTCACCCGAGGATCCACCGTAGTGGTCCGGGTTGTACTGCAGGTTCAAGGCAACCTTGTCCGTGATTCCCGCGTCGGTGAGTACCTTCTTGGCTTTGTCGGTGCTCGGCTTGCCGTTGTCACCATAGGCATCCTTGAAGGACTCGTTGGCGCCAAGGAAACCGTTCGGAACGTTGGAGTACAGCGGCAGGTACGTGCCCTTGTAGACCTGGTCGGCAATGGCCTGCCGGTCCACGAGGTTGGCGATGGCCTGGCGGACCGCCGTCGCCTTGGCAGGGTCGGCCCCGGTTGCCTTGGTTCCGAAGGGCATCGTGTCGAAGTTGAAGGTGATGTAGCGGATCTCGCCACCCGGCCCGGTGAGGACCTTGACCTTCGAGTCCTTCTTGAGGTCGTCCACGTCGGTAGCGCTCAGGCTGCGGAACGCGACGTCGATGTTGCCCTGCTGGATGTCCAGCTTCAGGTTGGTGGGGCTCGCGTAGTACTTGATGGTCGCTTCGTCGTTGGCCGGCTTCCCCAGGACACCCTGGTAGTCGGGGAACGCCTTGAAGCTGACCAGTTCGTTCTTCTTGTAGCTGTCGATGGTGTATTGGCCATAGAACGCCTTGGCCTTGATGATGTCGTCGTCCGAGAGCAGCTTGTCCGCCGGGAAGACTTCGTCGTCAACGATCGGGGCAGCCGGGCTGCTGAGGATCTGGGCAAACGTCTGGTCGTTGGCCTGCTTGAGCTTGAACACGACGGTGGTGGCGTCTGGCGCCGTCACGCTCTCGATGTTCGTCAGCAGCGATGCGGGACCTGCGGGGTCATTGATGGCCACCTGGCGATCGAAGGAGAACTTTACGTCCTTGGAGTCGAGGGTGTGCCCGTTGGCCCACTTCAGGTTCGGCTTGAGCTTGACGGTGTACTCGGTGGGTGCCGTGAAGGATGACGATTCCGCCAGGTCCGGTACCGGCTCGGCCCCACCCGGTTTGGAATTCAGCAGGAAGGAATAGATCTGGTTCATCACCATGAATGAACCGTTGTCGTAGGACCCCGCGGGGTCAAGGGCAGTGACTTTGTCTGTGGTGCCGTAGGCGACGGGTCCGGCAGCGGCCGGCGCAGAGGAGCTCCCGCCGCCCGAGGGCCCGGTGCATGCCGTCAACGCCAGTGCGGAAACGCCCGCGAGCGCGATAACGCCGTGCAGGGCCTTCTTCTTCAGTGCCATCTGGTGAACCTTCTGTTCGATGGAATCGGCGCGCCGCCGTCGGATATTTGTGACGGCGCACACATTTGATTCCACGATTCAATCAGACTTCGACGACGCGGAACCCCCGATACGGGGATTCGAGACACAAAATTTACCAACTAGTAGCTTCCTTCGATCGTTAAGGCCCATTGCCCGCGCCTGCGCCCGGGAATATCTTTAGTGTCGAGTTGGCAAGCGCTGTGCCACGGCATGAACGGGTGACGTGCACAGTATCCAGGCGGTGGTTTGCGGGGCCGCCACGATGGGGAATGCAGCACCGAGTCCGAAGGACAGCCACATGAGCAAGTCAGCCCTTTGCGTAGGGATCAACAAATTCAAGTTCCTGCCTCAATCCAGCTGGCTCCAGGGCTGCGTCAACGACGCAGAAGACCTGTCTGCGCTGCTGGCTGGTGAGTACGGTTTCGCCGCGTCGGACATCACCGTGCTCAGGGACGCCAAGGCCACCAAGAAGGCGGTGATGGCAGAACTCACCAAACTTGTGGAGGCGGCCACAACGGGAAAGGCGGACCATCTGGTCTTCACCTTCTCCAGCCATGGAACCCAAATTCCGGACACCAACGGCGATGAAGCCGATCGGCTGGACGAGGCATTCGCCTGCTACGACATCAACAACACCGGGGACGCGTGGGATCCTGCCACTGTCATCGCCGATGACGAATTGGCGGACGTGTTCGCCAGCCTGCCCGACGGCATCCGCATGGATGTTGTCCTTGATACCTGCCACAGCGGCACCGGCCTGAAATCGCTGGACCTGGTTCCTGGACGCCGTCCCCGCTTCCTGCCGGCGCCCACGCCCAGGGCCGTCATTGCCACGGAGTTCAACGATTCGCGCACGTTGCGGGACATGGTCAAGTCGGCCAAGCTGTCCAAACCCGTGCTGATGGCCGCCTGCCGTTCGGACCAGACTGCCGCCGACGCCTTGATCGACGGGCGCTACAACGGCGCCTTCACCTACCACTTGGTCAAATCCTTGAGGAGCGACGCCACGCTTGGCCGCGCAGAAATCCTCAAGCTCGTCAGCAAGGGCCTCAAGGCCGGCAACTTCGACCAAGTGGCCCAGCTGGAAGGCACGACGGCGGCACGCAAGGCCGCGTGGGGCAGCTGACGGCCACCCGTCCCCGGCTGGGGTTCAGTCCCCCGTGCCATGGAACTTGTTCCTCACCCCCGACGACGCGGCTTCCTCGGCGTCCCGCCGCACATCGGATCGGAATTGGAGCGTTTGCCTGTCCCGATCCATCACGGGTTTGAGGGCGGCGTAAACGAGCCTCCCACCGGCGTCGAACCTCAGGAGGCCACCGCCGCGGATGTCCACGTAATCCCGGCGCGTCTTCAACCCCAGGCGAACGTAAGCCTCCCGCCGGCTCATCCGCACTGTCTGGATGAACGAGGCACCGATCTCGGAGATGATGAAGCCGTCCGGCGATACCCGTTCGGAGGTCCGCACCCGCGTTGAGCTCAAAGGCGTCCTGCGTTCCAGCCGCGCGGCATCGAGCAGCCGCGGGTTCTCCCAGACGAACCGCTGGACTTCCTGCGGATCCGAGCCAAGGGCCGAGAGCCGGATCGGGTATCGCAGGCCCTGGTAGTTGTCCACTCCGCTGATGTTGTTCAGGGACACCCTTCGAACGCCGATCGCGGAGAACTCGGCCTGCAGCGTGTCCCGGTAGCCGTGCGGATCCTCCGGCACCATATCCAGGTCCGCGGCTATGATTCCGCGCAGGAGGTCGCGCCAGCCAACGTCCACCGGCGGCATGTAGGACAGGCCACGGATCACCATGCGCAGGATGCGGGTGGCCACAATGGATCCTGATTCGGCTTTCTGCTGCAGGCTTTGGTTGTCGCCGAACCGGGCGTTCCGTTCGGACCAGAGCTTGTGGACGGCACGAAGGACCGCGCCCACCACCACGGCCCCGCGTGCGTGCGGCTCCTCCAGCTCCTGCCAGTCCTCGGGAACCGCCCCCACGAAAGGTTCCCGCAGGGGACCGCGGGCGAAGAGGTCCCGGGCGAAGTCGAACAGCGAGCGCTGCAGCACGGCGTCGTCCACCACCTGCCCTGCTTCGAACCCGCCGGCCGCTGCTTCCAGTTGCCGGTACACCACTTCCCAGGAGGAAAACACCTGCAGTATGGCCACCAGATCCGCCAGAGCTTCATGGAGGGCGAGTTGTTCTATGGTGGCGAGCTGGTCAGCCCAGGCCGGCCGGAATCCGTCCAGGATGGCGTGGGTGACCTCGTGGGCCACGATGTCCCGAAACAATGCCGTGGGAACCTTGTACCCCATGCGGTCCACTGATCCGAAGCGGATGATATTGGTGCCGCGCTCGTAGCCGGTATCCGTCGCAGTCACCAGGTCCCTGGCCTTGAGGACCACCCGGCCCTCGGGATTCCAGGGCATGCGGCGTCCCAAGGTGGATTCGAAGACGTCCAGCGTGCTCATGGCCACGCCGTAGACATGTTGCGCCAGGAACCTGGTGTCATCCAGCAACGCCCTGAGTTCTGCCGGCGGCGGTTCGGAAACAAGCTGCCACGGATCGCCCTGGCTGGTCAGGGTTACTGGAGACACAGTGGTGCCCCGCCACTTCCTGATGTGTACCGCGTAACGGTGACCGGTGGGGCCGCGCCGGAGCCGCTCCACCGGAATGCGGACCTGCGCGGTCAACGGTGGTGCACCGCCGGTCCCGATGGGCCCTTCGGCCAGAACGGTCACCGAGACCATCTGCCCAGCCTTGATGTCTCCCGGGCTCTTCTTTGGAAATGCCACAGTCATCGCCGTCCCGAATGCGGACCCCACAACACCGCAGCGGTTCAGCTGCTTAGGCCAGTATGGAGGTCCCGCCAGACGGAGGCAATGATCTAGAGGGCTGCCCTCTGCAGCGACCGGGCCGCGTCAATGGTCGCCTGGCCGAGCACCCTGCTGCCTTGGTACAGGACCACGGTCTGCCCGGGGGCCACGCCCCTGAGGGAGTCCTCCAAGGTGACTACCAGACCGGCCCGCTCCACGCCGTCCTCGTCCACCACACTCTCAACCCGTGCAGTGGCAGGAACGGGGTCGCCGTGTGCCCGCACCTGGGCGTAGCAATCGAAGTCGGCGCCCGTGGACACTTCCGCGATGGGCAGGCCCGCCCAGGAAACCTTGATGCCGCGGATTTCGTCGATGGCGAGCAACGCCTCCGGACCCACCACCACCTTGTTTTCCTTGGGGCGGATCTCCAGCACGAAGCGGGGCTTGCCATCAGCAGCCGGACGCCCGAGCTTGAGCCCGCGACGCTGGCCCACCGTGAAGGCGTTCGCGCCGGGGTGTTCGCCTACCTTCGCGCCTGTCTCATCGACGATGTCGCCGGTGGTCATCTCGATCTTTTCGGCCAACCAGCCCCGGGTGTCGCCGTCGGAAATGAAGCAGATATCGTGGCTGTCCGGCTTGTTGGCAACCGACAGGCCGCGACGCTCCGCTTCCGCGCGGACTTCGGCCTTGGATGGGGTGTCCGCCAGCGGGAACATGGAGTGCTTGAGCTGCTCGTGAGTCAGGACTCCGAGGACGTAGCTTTGGTCCTTGGCCCAATCGGCTGCGCGGTGAAGTTCGCGGTTGCCATCGGCGTCCTCGATCACCTTGGCGTAGTGACCCGTGCAGACGGCGTCAAAGCCCAGGGCAATGGCCTTCTCCAGCAAAGCCGCAAACTTGATGCGTTCGTTGCAGCGCATGCAGGGATTGGGCGTTCGTCCGGCCGCGTACTCGTCAATGAAATCCTGGACAACGTCTTCCTTGAAGCGCTCCGAGAAGTCCCACACGTAGTAAGGGATGCCAAGGACATCACAGGCGCGCCATGCATCGCGGGAGTCCTCGATGGTGCAGCAGCCACGGCTGCCGGTTCGGAGCGTTCCTGGCATGCGGGACAGCGCCAGATGTACTCCAACGACGTCGTGCCCGGCCTCGACGGCCCGGGCGGCTGCCACGGCGGAGTCGACTCCACCGCTCATTGCTGCAAGTACTCGCATGCTGGCTTTCTGTGTCAGGGATTGTTTGAGGGGTTCGCCCGCTGGTCAGACGGCGTGCCCATCCATTCTAGCCGAACAGACCATAGCGCCCTTAAATTCCCTTGACGGCGAGCTGTTGCCCTTCTAAAGTCAAATTCACCAGTTTTAGAACGAGGCGATGACATGGCAACCGAACGGATGGTCATAGTCGGCGGCGGGCTCGCCGGAGCAACCGCGGCAAAGACCCTGCGCGCCGAGGGTTTCGAAGGCCCCCTCACGCTCTTGGCCGCGGAGGGCAGGATCCCCTACCTCCGCCCACCCCTTTCCAAGGAATTCCTGCTCGGGAAGGCGGAGGACGACGCCGTGGACGTGGCGCCTGCGGATTGGTACGCGGACAACGGAGTTGAACTCCTCACGGACCACCCGGCAACGGAACTCGATGTCGCCGCGCACACAGTAACGCTCACGGACGGGAAACACATCGACTACGCCAGGCTCCTGTTGGCCACGGGCGCCCAGCCCCGGCATATCCCACTGCCGGGCCATGAACTTGAAGGCGTCATGACTTTCCGGACATACCAGGACAGCGTCCGCTTGCGCTCATTGCTGCAAGAAGGCGGACAACGCGTGGTCATGGTTGGATCGGGATGGATCGGCATGGAGTTGGCGGCAGCCGCGCGGAGCTATGGCAACGAAGTCTCCCTGCTTGGGCTCGAGGACGCGCCCCTCAGCGCCGCCATTGGCCCACACTTGGGCGCACGATTCCAAAAAGTCCACGAGGACCACGGTGTCGTATTCCACCTCCCGGCCAGCGCAGCCTCCATCGAGGGCCGGGATGGCCGTGTCTTATCCGTCCGCACCAACACAGGCATCTCCTTGCCCGCGGACATCGTCGTCATCGCCGTCGGCGTCGTTCCTGACACCGCACTCGCCGAGGCCGGAGGCCTTGAACTCCACAATGGCATCCTGGTTGACGCCTCCCTCCGAAGCAGCGCGCCGGATGTCTTTGCGGCCGGAGACGTGGCCAATGCGCTGCACCCTTTCACTGGTGAACACCACCGCAGCGAGCACTGGGCCAATGCCTTGAACGGTGGAAAGACAGCAGCACGGTCCATGCTGGGGCAGGACGCCGTACTTGACACCGTGCCCTATTTCTATACGGACCAGTTCACCCTGAGCATGGAGTACTCGGGTTTTCCCTCACTTGCTGCCAAGGTGGACCCCGTCATCCGGGGCTCCCTTGACGACGACAGTTACATTGCTTTCTGGCTTAGGAACGGAGGGCAAGGAGACCTGCAGGTGGTAGCCGGCATGAGCGTCAACCAGCGGCGGGTGCAGAAGCCCATCAAGGCCTTGATTTCCGGCAGGCATCGCGTCGATGTCCAAAGACTTACCGATCCTGGCATCCCCTTGGAGGAACTCCTGCCTGGCGCCTAGTTGCGCAATTCAGCGACCCGGGTTGCGGGCTTCGGTGGCGGCCGTCTGGATTCTCGATTCGTGCCCCGCCATGCCCGCCTGGCGCGCCCTCGCGCAGGCTTCGGGAAGCGCCTTCAGCAGGGCGTCAACATCCGCTTCGGTGGACGTGTGGCCCAGGGTGAAACGCTGCGCACCCCGCGCCGCGTCCTCCTCCAGGCCCATGGCCAGGAGGACGTGCGATGGCCGGGGCACTCCCGCCGTGCATGCGGACCCCGTGGAGGACTCCACGCCGGCCAGGTCCAAAAGGAACAACAGGGAATCGCCCTCGCACCCCGGGAAGGTGAAATGGGCATTCCCGGGGAGCCTGCCCTCGCCAGGCGCACCACGAAGGACGGCCTCCGGGACCACCTCGCCAACGCCTGCGATCAAACGGTCGCGGAGGCCGGACAGCCGCCCAGACTCAGCGGCAAGGTTCCGCACCGCGCCGGCGGCAGCGGCCGCGAAGGCAGCTATGGCAGGTGTATCCAGCGTTCCGGAGCGGACGTCCCGCTCCTGTCCCCCGCCGTGTTGGACCGGCGTCAACGTCACTGCGCGTCCAAGGAAGAGCGCGCCAACGCCCACAGGGCCGCCAATCTTATGGCCTGACACGGACATCGCTGCCAGCCCGGACGCACGGAAATCCACCGGCAAGGAACCGAAGGCCTGCACGGCATCGCTGTGCACCGGAACCCCGTATGGCGCGGCCAGCCCGACGATTTCCGCGACGGGCTGGACAGTGCCTACTTCGTTGTTCGCCCACATGACGGTAACCAGGGCAACCGACTCCGGATCCCGGCTCAGCTCATGTTCCACGGCTTCCACTTGGACCAGGCCTTCGGCGTCAACAGGCAGCCACACCACCTCGGCGCCTTCGTGGCGTTCGAGCCACTCCACGGTGTCCAGGACAGCATGGTGCTCGACGGCGGAACACAGGATCCGTCGCCGACGCGGGTCCGCGTCATGCCGGGCCCAGTAGAGGCCCTTGACAGCAAGGTTGTCCGCCTCAGTGCCGCCCGAGGTGAAGATGACCTCGGATGGGTGGGCGCCCGCAGCCGCAGCCAGGGTTTCGCGGGCATCTTCGACGGTTCTCCGCGCACGGCGCCCCGCGCCGTGCAGCGAGGAGGGGTTGCCGGTCCGCGCCAATTCGCGGGTCATGACCGCAAGGGCTTCGGCCGACATGCTGGTGGTTGCGGCGTGGTCAAGGTAAACGGACACCCTGCAATTCTACCGACGCCGCACCCTCAAGCCCGGGGAGGAGCCTCGACCCTGGCGATGCGGGCGCAGCAACGGCCCAGACCCTCATCCGGCACCACGCAGTCCGGGTCCTGTCCCGAGGCCACAGCAGCGCCCTTCAGAAAAGCGCCGTTCATGGTGCAAACCACGTCCTCATGGTTCCTCGACAGCCGGTGGAACGGACAGTTCAGGAGACGGTACCCACCCTCGTCCGGCATGGGTTGGTATCCGAAGTCTGTCAACGCGCCAAGGAAATCACGCTGCCGTCCGGCCTCGACACCCTTGCGGTGGGCAACCTCCAACAGGGCTTCCCTGACTGGAATCCCCGCGTTGATGGATTCCGAAACGGCAGAGGCCAGGACATCCCCGGCCAGGTCATAGCGACGGTCCGGGATCGATGCGCTGACTTCGTCCATGGCAGCGAGGTAGAGCTTCGCGGGCCTGCCCGAGCCGGGCCCGGCTCTGCCCGGGGCCTTCCGGAACTCGACCCTCAACACACCCTCCTCCACCAAGCGGTCCAGGTGGAAGGACGCCGTGCTGCGGGGAAGATCCATGGCCTCAGCCGCCTCATCCCGCCCCACCGCAACGCCGGCAGCCAGGACATAGGCGTAAAGTGCCCGGCGGTTGCCGTCATCCAGCGCCGCGATGGCGGCAATTCTCCTGCTCCACGAAGGACCCGTGACGCCCATGGCAACAGGATATCTCTAAAAACAAATCTCGTTGATTATTTCAAGGGCTGCTTCCAGCAGCCGTCAGGACGGCGGAACGACGACCACCTGGGCTTGGACGTCTGCCTTCGCTTTGGCCAGGGCGGACGCATCCGGGCAGGCAATCGAGACATACACAGAGGACGCAGTCCCACTGAACAGCCTGGCCATCACCACGGCAGGTTTTCCTCCGGCGGTCGACGCCGACTCCAAGGCCAGCAGTTCCACGGAGCGCTGTGGCTTTTCTGAGTCCTGCCCCCAGCGCAGGGTGGCCGCCTTCAGCTTTTCCGGATCGATCCCGGCATCGAGGTACTGGAACAGTGCCTTGGTGGAGGCAACATCGTCTCCGGGAACCACCAAGGGACCCTGGTTGACCGTGATCCTTGCCAGCGCAACGCAGCCATCGGCTTTCGCGTAGCGGTTCTCACCCTGCAGCCCCGTGTGGACCACCGACCAGCCCGGAACCTCCTCAAGCCTGCTGGCATACGTGACCGGTTCTCCCGGCACCAGCGTTCCGCCAGCACCAAGGGGAAGGTCCTTGGCCGCCACGGCGGCTGCATCGTGGCCAGGGGTAATGGTGGGCGTGGACAGGGTGGACCCTGCCGGCGAAGGTTTCGGAGCCGCGGGGTCCGGTACGTTGACGCTGCATCCGGCCATCAGCAGGCCGGTGGTTGCCACGGCACCCAAGGCAAGCAGCCGCCGTCGAACGTTCTGTACCACCATTGCTCCTTATTCACCGTCCCTGCCCGATCAGAGTCTACCGACGCGTTACGCCAGGACACGCAAACCTCCCGGAACCACCTCAACCTCAACAGGCAGCGCCGTAATCCGTTCTCCATCGGCATAGACGTTGATTCCGGCGGCCTCGAGGCGCACGCGCTTGACCCGGTGGATCTCTACCGCCGGATGTCCTGTGTGCCGGCCAGTAAAGACCTTGGGAAAGACCGCCAGGAAACTCAAGCGGGATAGCGGCTTGACCACGAACAGGTCCAGTTCGCCGTCATCGGGCGCCGCCTCCGGGACAATTCTCATGCCACCACCGATCGACTGTCCGTTGGCAACGGACATCAACATGGCGCGCTGGCGCCACTGCCGTCCGTCCACAGTGACCACGTACTCGATAGGCCGGAAGGAAGCCAACTCCCGGATCATGGCCAGGTTGTACCGGTTCCTGCCGCGGGGCCAGCGCCAGGAGTTGGCCCGTTCGTTCACGGCGGCATCGAAGCCTGCGGAAAGCACCCCGGCAAAGTAGGCGACTCCTGAGGCCGACGTGGTCCGTGCAAGATCAATCCGGCGACCACCCGCGTCCAAGGCGTCAAGCACGACGCGGCACGCTGCCGCGATGTCATCGACGGGCAGTCCCAGCGACCTGGCGATGTCGTTGCCGGTTCCAGCCGGGACGATGCCCAGGGGAACATCGGTTCCGGCGAGCGCATTCACGGCGAGATTGACCATGCCGTCCCCACCCACCACTACCAGGGCTTCGATGCCCGCCGTGACCGCTTGGTTCACACGCTTCCGCAGGGCTTCAGAGCTGACGTCCTGGAGCACGACGACGTCGGTACCGGCGGCGCGGAAAAAGGCGGCGGCCTGGTCCCCCGCATTGGGCAGGCGGCCGAACGAAGCGGCCGGGTTGACGGCGAGGGCAAGCTTTCCGGGCCTGCGGCTGTTGGGCGGGGCCGGAGTGTTCACAGCACGAATTATGCCAGCCGGGAACCACCGGGCCCCCTGCCGACGTTCATGGAGTGGCTGGATAAACTGGCTGGTACCGCCCTCCCGGGGCGGACAACCGAACCTAGAGAAGGGCCCGTGCTTGGCCGAGGGCAGCAGTTCGCACTATCAAGTCCTTCGTGTGCCCGTCACTGCGACAGACAAAGAAATCAAGGTGGCCTACCGCAAGGCCGCGAGGAAGGCCCACCCGGATCACGGCGGCGAGGCTGAAGCGTTCCGTCGGGTGACCCTGGCCTACGAAACCCTGATCGATCCGCGGCGCCGGGCGGAATACGACCGCCGGTATGCAACCGGGGCAACCGGCGGGTCCGTCCCCGGTCACGACGCAGCTCCCGACGATCGAGGGCCGGCCACTGCCGCGGGTGTCAGGCGCCCGCAACAGCAGCGCAACACCGCCGGCGACCCCGCCGTGTACGTGCCACCGTTCGATGACCCCCATGAAGTGCCCCTCATTTCCAAGGCGGAAGCCGCCCTGCAGGTCCATGGGATTCCCCGCAAACGCGGCATCTTTGGCGCGGAGGCCCGGATCCAGCGCGAATTGCGCACGGTGCAGCTCATCTCGCGGCAGGTCCTGACGGCCATTCCGGCAGCACGCTTGGTGAACGGCCTGCGGTCACCCTCTGACAACAGCCACATAGACCACGCCGTACTGTCCGGATACCGGCTTGCACTGGTCGGCTCCATGCTGCTGCCCAAGGGTGCCTACGCCTGGAACGGCCAGTCATTGCGCCATGGCGGCAGGACCATCGCACCGCCGCAGCTCGGCCATATAGTCCGGCAGATGCAGGACATCTTTCCCGAATTGAACGTTACGGGGTGGGTGGTCCTGCACAGCCCCGACGGCAACCTGCACGAGCCAGTGATCGACCATTATGGAAAAGCCCCGGAGTCCGGCATCGAAGTTGTCAATGGCGCGGGCCTCGCCCGGGGCCTCAAGCAGTTCCTCAGTTCCGGTCCCGCGCCGAACACGGTAGTGGTGCCTGTGCTGGCACGATTGCTGCGGGGCATGCACCAGTAGCCCGCCCCCAACCGTTTGCGCGGCAAAGGCTGGATAGGATGGACCAGTGTTCCGTATCCTCTTCCACACCCCGGAAATTCCAGGCAATACCGGGAATGCCATCCGTCTCGCAGCCATCACCGGCGCCGAACTGCACTTGGTGGAGCCACTCGGCTTCGACTTTTCCGATGCCAAGCTGCGCCGCGCGGGCTTGGACTACCACGACCTCGCTGTTGTCACGGTCCACAAGGACATCGACGCGGCGTGGGACGTTCTTCAGCCGGACCGGGTTTATGCCTTCACGTCGGACGGCGAAACGTCCTATACGGACATCGAGTACCGCGAAGGCGATGTGCTGATGTTCGGGCCTGAGTCCGTGGGACTCCCGGCCTGGCTGAAGCAGGATCCGCATGTGACCGCACGGGTGCGGCTGCCGATGCTGCCCTCGCTCCGCTCGCTCAACCTTGCCAACGCGGCCTCCATCGCTGTCTTCGAGGCATGGCGCCAAAACGGCTTCGCCGGGGCCAAGATCTAACCCATCCACGCGGGCTGCGGCGCCGAATAACGGTTGCAGGAGAATTCCGGCGAAGGATTGCGGATGAGGAGCCCAAGTGAGTGTGCTGGAGAGACAGGTGGCTGCAGTAGTCAACCGCACGGCTTCGCCCACCACGCCGGAGGGCCGTCCTGCCGCTTTCAAAGCCGACCACATATGCTGGACAGTAATGGACACCCCCAACACCCCAGGTCCCCCGGTCTTCGAAGCCGCAGGGCCCTCGACCGACCTGAACTCGCAGTTGTCAGGCCTCCTTGAGCTGATCGCTGCCGGAGACCAGCAAGCCTTCGCGGAATTTTATCGGCTGACCTCCAGGCGGGTGTTCGGCATGGCCAGGCGTGTGCTGATCGATCCCGAACTGAGCGAGGACGCCACCCAGGAAGTGTTCATGCAAGTCTGGCAAGGTGCCGCGAAGTTCGACCGCGGGGCGGGAACACCTTTGGCTTGGTTGATGACCATCGCACACCGCCGGGCCATCGACCGTGTCCGTGCCGTGCAGGCAGCCACGGACCGGGAGGCGCGATACGGCGCTTCCAGCCAGGACCCCGACCGCGACGTTGTAGCCGAAGAAGCCGGCACCAACCTCGAAGCCGAAGCTGTGGGCCGCTGTTTGGGAACCTTGACCGAAACGCAGCAGGAGTCTGTCCGGCTGGCCTACTACGGCGGCCTCACCTACCGCGAAGTTGCCGAACGGCTCGGCGCAGCCGTGCCCACCATCAAGTCGCGGATCCGGGACGGCCTCCTGCGCCTCAAGACGTGCTTGGGGGTGGGCTGAGATGAGTGAAAACACCGGTGGAGGATTTATCCGCAAAATGTTCGCGAACGACATCGCAACCGACCTTGCCGAGGGCCGGGTCCTCGAACTTGCCGAAATCTATGCCTTGGACGCCTTGACCGAGGAAGAACGTGTCCTGGTCGACGATTACGTCAAGGACGCACCCGAGGGCCCGGAGTTCCGGGAGAGGGTTCGCCAGGCGCACGAAACGCTGGCTGTCAGCTTTGCACCGGAGGAGGAGCCCCCCGTCGGCCTGTTCGACTCCATCATGGACAGGATCGCGCTGACCTCACCCGCAACGCCGTCCACTGCGGAGCCTGTTGCTCCGTCCGCCGGAGAGACGTCCCGAGAGCCCTCCGGAGGAGCGGCCGTCGCCGATCTCGCCGGTGCACGGCTCAAGCGCAAGGAACGTCGCGGGATGGCAGGAGCGCGGGCCTGGATCGTCGGCGCTGCCGCCGCAGCCGCTATCGCGGTGGCAGGAGTCGGTGTCGGCGCGTATGTTTCTGCCCAGAACGATCCCATCAACCAGGTCCTCCAGGCGCAGGACGTCCAGAAGAAGACCGCGGACGTTCCCGGAGGCGGCACCGCCACGATCTCTGCTTCCTCGGCGAAGGACTCGTTCGTGGTGCTCATGAACGGGGTGGCTCCTGCCCCCAGTGGCAAGGTCTACCAGCTGTGGACCCTGCCGAAGGATGGTTCCGCGCCGGTGCCCCAGGGCACCATGGATGCCGAAAGCCTGTCAAAACCGGCCGTTGTGAAGGGACTGTCATCGGCCTCATCGGTAGCCATCACGGTTGAGCCCACGGGTGGGTCCAAAGAGCCCACCAGCGCTCCTGTCCTGGTGGTTCCTTTGGGCGCCGCCTGAGTCCAAGCCCGTCTTAACGCCCGACGGCGGCCGTCCCACCCACGGGACGGCCGCCGTCGTACTTCGCGTTGCGAAAGGGCGTCGCTACAAAACGAGCGACAACAGCATCACGAAGCCGAAACCCACAACGGAGATCAGGGTCTCCATCACGGACCAGGTCTTGAAGGTTTGACCTACCGTCAGGCCGAAGAGTTCCTTGACCAGCCAGAAGCCGGCGTCATTCACGTGGGACAGGAACAGTGAGCCGGCACCGATCGCCAACGCCAGCAAGGCCGCGTGCGTAGGACTGAGGCTGCCTGCCAGGGGCGCTACGATTCCTGCAGCGGTCACGGTAGCCACCGTCGCTGATCCTGTGGCGAGGCGGAGCGCCACGGCGACGATGAAGCCCAGGACCAACACGGACATATTGGCGCCTTCGGCCCATTTCTTGACGGCGTCGCCCACGCCCGCGCCGATCAGGGTCTGCTTGAAACCGCCACCGGCGCCCACGATCAGGAGGATGGCCGCGATCGGTCCCAGGCTGTCTCCAAGCTTGGCGGTGATCTTGCTGCCTGTGAAACCTACTGCGTACCCGAAGGTGACGATTGCCGCCAGCACGGCCAGCGTCATGGCAACAAGGGGCTGCCCCACGAAGTCGAAGAAGATCCTGATGGCCGGAGCAGTGGCAGCATCCGGCCACATGATGCCGCCCAGCGCCTTCAGGAGCATGAGTACCACGGGGAAGATGATGGTCAGCAGCGTCACGAGGAACGATGGCTGGCGTTTCACATCGCTGAGGTCGGCACTGTGCTGGGTGTCGATGCCGCCGGCTACAGCCGGAGCGTCGACAGGTACCCATCGGGCAGCCAACCGGGAGAACAACGGACCACAAATGATCACGGTGGGGATAGCCACCAGGATGCCCAAGGCCAGGGTCGTCCCCAATTCTGCTTTCACGGCACTGATCGCGATAAGGGGCCCCGGGTGCGGCGGCACCAGTCCATGCAGCACCGACAAGCCGGCCAAGGCAGGGATGGCGATGCGCATCAGCTTCATCTTGGAACGCTGCGTCACCAGCACGATCACCGGGAGGAGCAGAACCAAGCCGATCTCGAAGAACATGGGCAAGCCGATGATGACCGCAACCAAGGTGATCATCCAGACCAGCTTGTTGCCGCTCGCCTTGGCGATGAGCGTATCCACCACGCGGTTCGCTCCCCCGGAGTCGGCCAGGAGCTTGCCGAGCATCGCGCCCAAGGCGATCAGGAGCCCCACTTCCTTGAGGACCCCGCCCACGCCGTCTTCGAAGTTGGTGATGACCTTTCCGAGCTCAACGCCGGAGGCCAGGCCAACGAAGGCCGAACCCAGCACCAGGGCCAGGAAAGGATGCAGTTTCAGTTTCGCGATCAGGACAACGATCAGCGCGATTCCAAGGGCGGCCACCACCAGGAGTTGCGTGTCGTGGCCGGTCCAGCCCTGGACCTCTGCGGGCACCAGCGCTGCCGTCTTCAGCGCAATCACAAGGCAGTCGTTTCGTTGCCCTCGACGGCGGCGGGCAGAAGCCCCAGCCGTTCGATCACTTCTTCCGCTTCCTCAGCGGGAGACGCCGAGACACACAGGGAGATGTAGTTCTCCTCCTCGGTGGGCTCTTCAAGCGCCTCAAACTGGGACTCCAGGAGCGAAGGCGGCATGAAATGGCCGTGCCGGGAGGCCAGACGGTCCGAGATCTTGTCCTTGCTGCCCTGCAGGAACACAAACACGACGCCTTGTCCGCGAAGCACGTCGCGGTACTTCTTCTTCAGGGCCGAGCACGTAATGATCGCCGGCGTTCCGCTTTCCGTGCGCTTCCGGATCCATGCGGCGATGATCTCGAGCCAGGGCCAACGGTCCTCGTCCGTGAGCGCCTGTCCGGAGTGCATTTTGGCTACGTTTGCTTCGGGGTGGAGATCGTCACCTTCGGCAAGGTCCCATCCGAGCTTCCCTGCCAGGACGCCGGCAACGGTTGATTTTCCCGAGCCGGAAACTCCCATGATCACAAGGACCGGCTGCTGTGCAGTCTTCGCCATCAAAGTCTGCCTTCCTCAAATAAATATGATTTAACCGAGGTCAAGCATATGGCAGGGGTTACATGAGGGCAATATTAGAAGCCTGCGATGGTGCTGGAACCGTTGATCGCCACTACGTGGAAGCGCTCAGCACACCGCCCTTCCGGCAGCCCGGCGAGTTGGCCGTTGGCCAGCAGGTTCCCACGGACCACGCGTTCCATCCCCTCGATGTCCGGGTGCTGGCTCGCATGGATCCTGATGGCGTCCAGCTTGGCATCAACGTGTTCCGTGATGTCCACGGCATGGTTCTCGAGGGCCTCCGGGCTGGAGATAAACCACAGCCAAGGCAGCTTGAAAGCCTCGAGTCCTGCCTCTGCGAGTTCGGGGTAGGCGAAGGGATTCTCCACGGCCGGGTACACGGCGCGGGTCACGGCCTCCCCCGCCGCAAGGTGGTCCGGGTGACTCTTCTGGATCCGGTCCCAATTCCTTTCCGGATGCATGGTCAGCACAATGTCCGGACGGATTTCCCGGATCAGCTTGACCACTTGCTTGACGACCTTGTGGGTGGGTTCAAGGTAGCCGTCACGTTCGTGGAGGTAGTGAATGTCATGCACGCCCACCAGCGCGGCAGCACGCTGCTGTTCTTCGGCCCGGAGCTCGATGATCCTTTCCCGGTCCACCGGATCGAATCCACCGGCGTCGCCGTCGGTCATGATGCAGTAGCTGACCTGGACTCCCGCAGCCGTCCAGGCTGCGATGGTGCCCGCCGCTCCAAAGTCGATGTCGTCCGGATGGGCAGTAAAACAAAGCACCCGCTCAACACGCTCCGTGGAGGTATTGAACGGGCTCTTCGCTGACGAAACGCCAGAAGTCAAAGGATCAGCCTTTCCGCTTCTTGATCTCGGCCGTAGCCTGCGGCAGGACCTTGAAGAGGTCGCCAATAATGCCAAAGTCCGCTATCTCGAACACGGGAGACTCGGCGTCCTTGTTGACGGCAACAATGACCTTGGACGTCTGCATGCCGGCCTTTTGCTGGATGGCGCCGGAAATGCCCGCCGAAATATAGAGCTGCGGCGAGACCGTCACACCAGTCTGTCCAACCTGCGCGTCGTGGCCGATCCATCCGGCATCCGTCGCCGCTCGGGAAGCACCCACCGCGGCGCCGAGTGCGTCAGCCAACTCTTCGACAGGACCGAAGTCGCCATCCACACCTCGGCCACCGGCCACCACGATGCGGGCTTCGCTCAGTTCGGGGCGTCCGCTGACAGGCTTGTCCGACCGCGACGAGATCCGCGCAGAACCGGCGGCAGCGTCGTCAGGTACCTCCACCGTGGCCGTGGCGGGCGCTGCAGCAGCGGCAGCCGGCTCGGGTTCAATCGTGTTCGCCTTCACCGAGTACACGGACACCGGCGTGGTCGCCTTGGCCGTGGTGGTGTAAGAGCCTGCCAAAACCGACTTGTGCGCCGTGCCGTCCGCTTCCACGTCCACAACGTCCGTGATGACGCCCGCGCTGAGCTTGATGCCGAGACGGCCGGCGATTTCCTTGGCCTCGGGCGAGTTCTCAAGCAGCACGGCGGTGGCACCGGAGGCTCCCACTGCCGCAGCCAGGTAGGCGGCCTTGGGACCGGCAAGGTAATCGCCAAGGTCGTCCGACGACGGCAGGAAGATCGTGGTGACGCCGTAGGCACCCAGGGAGGCGGCGACGTCGTCGGTCACGCCACCGTTGATGGCGACGGCGGTCTCCCCCAGTTTCCGGGCAAGGGTCAGGAGCTCCAGGCTGCTCTTCTTGAGCGCAGCCCCGGGGTTGTCAATGAATACAAGTGCGTTTGCCATGGTTGTGGTGTCCCCTTTAGAGCAGCTTCTGTGCGGCCAGGAAGTCGACCAGCTTGATGCCGGCGTCGCCTTCGTCGGTGATGATGGTTCCGGCGCTCCGCGGCGGACGTACCTCAGCCGATTCCACCACGGTCCAGGAACCAGCGGCGCCCACCTGCGAGGCCTCAACGCCGATGTCCGCGAGGGACAGGGAAGCGATCTTCTTCTTCTTGGCGGCCAGGATGCCCTTGAAGTTGGGGTACCGCGGCTCGTTGATCTGGTCGGTCACGGACACCACTGCGGGCAGCTGCGCCTCGATGGTCTCCGAGTGGATCCCGGTATCGCGGCGGGCCACCACGGTGCGGCCGTTCACCTCCAGGCTGGAGGCGAATGTCACCTGGGGCAGGGACAAGCGTTCAGCGAGCTGCGCCGGAACCAGCGACGTCTCGCCGTCCGTGGAAGCCATCCCGGTGAGAACCAGGTCAACGGGCCGGCCATCCGCGGAGAGATGGCGGATGGCGGCGGCAAGTGCCAGCGAAGTGGCTGCCGCGTCGGAGCCCGCCAAGGCCTCGTCGCTCAGGTGGACGCCGGAGAAAGCACCGATTTGAAGCGACTTCTTCACGGCATTCACTGCACCGGACGGGCCCATGCTCAAGGCAATGACCTCGTTGCCCGCCTTCGCGCCGCCGCGCTCTTCGGCCAGCTGCAGCGCTGCCTCCAGGGCGTACTCGTCAAGTTCGGACAAGATGCTCTCGTCACGATCGGTGGTGTTGCCTGGTCCGGTGATGTGCCGGTCGAACTGCGCGTCCGGGACGTGCTTGACCAGGACCACAATCTTCAATGTGTCTTCCACTGTCTTCGAAGCAGCCTTCCATGCTTGTGGACGGCCAACCTTCAAAGCGTGGCCGTGAAATTGCCCAACACGTGGGCTTCCCCTAGCTAAGCATATTGCCCGCAAAATTCCATGGCGGCGTTAACGCCTGTTTCGTCGCCTTGGGGAAGCGCACTTGCCGGTAAAGCACGACGACGGGCCGCGCCTCCCAGGTGCGGCCCGTCGTCGATGGTTCTTTCTTACGGTGCGGCTGATTCCGCCGGTGCCCGTTACTGCTGGGCTGCATCCAGGGTGACGTCGACATCCTGCGACTGTCCGTTCCGGACGATGGTGACTTTCACCTTTGCCCCTGCCGACTGCTCACGCACGGCGGCGGTCAATTGGTTGGGATCGCTGATGGTGTAGTCGCCGAACTTCGTGATCACATCGCCGACTTTGATGCCTGCCTTGGCGGCCGCGGAACCACTTGTCACCGAAGCAACTTCGGCGCCAACCGAGAAGCCCGAGTCGCTGCCCGTCGAGGACTTGGCCCGGACCGAGACGCCGAACTGGCCGTGGCTGGCCTTGCCCGAATCAATGATCTCCTGGGCCACCCTCTTGGCGTGGTTGATCGGAATGCTGAAGCCAACACCGATGTTGCCGCTGGACGAAGTGGCGGAGCTGCTGCCAGCCGAAGCAATGGCCACGTTGACGCCGATGATTTCACCCTTGCTGTTCACCAAGGCACCACCGGAGTTGCCGGGGTTGATCGCGGCATCAGTCTGGATGACGTTGATGGAAATCGAACCCTCGTTGCTGGTGCTCTGGCTCTGGCCGCCTCCCGGAGGTGCGAACTGGAAGCCCTGGTCATCGCCCTGGGAGTTGTCCGAACCGTCCTTGGGCGCCGCGGAAGACGCCACGCTGATGGTCCTGTTCAGGGTGGAAACGATGCCGTCCGTCACTGTTCCCGTCAGGCCGAGCGGCGCGCCGATGGCCACTGCGGTGTCCCCCACGTTGACTTTGGAAGAGTCGCCCAGGGTGGCAGGAACCAGTCCCGACGCATCCGAGACCTTGATGACAGCGAGGTCGGACAGGGGGTCCGTGCCCACCACTGTCGCTTTGAGGACCTTGCCGTCGCTGGTACGGACCTCGATGGCTGCATTGGACGTGGCGCCGTCCAGCGTGACCACGTGGGTGTTGGTCAGGATGTGGCCTTGGTCGTCAATGATGATGCCGGAGCCCGTGCCACCTTCGTTGCCGCTGGTGGCCTTGATGGTCACCACGCTGGGCGACGCTTTCGCAGCGGCCGCCGTAATGGCGTTCACGTCGTCCTTGTTATTGACGATGACCGTGCTGGGCTGTCCACTGCTCGAAGACGTGGTAGTTGGTTGATCCCACAGCATGTTGCTGCCGGCCACCACGCCGCCGCCCACCAGGCCTGCCGCGAGGATGCTGGCAACCAGAGTGCCCACGCCGAAGACGGGCTTGCGCTTGGTGGCAACCGCTGTGTGCTGGCCGGGAGCCTGATGCATGCCCTGTCCCTGCGGGGCTCCGTAAGGCCCACCTGGGACGCTGTTGAAATGCGCTTGGCCCTGGGTGCCCGGAGCCTGGCCGCCTTGGGACTGCCCGGGCGTTCCTGGGTTTTGACCGGAACCGTAGAACGGATGGTGCTGTGGATAGTCCGGGCGCTGACCGCCCCCTTGGTACATGTGGCCTGCATAGGGCGGCTGCTTCTGAGCCTGGTGCGCACTCGTATGGGGGTGGGACGCAGTCGGCTCCCCGGACGCCGCATTATGGTTACGGTTGGCGTCCTGGCCGCCGTTGGGGTTCTGTTCCGGAGCCTCGGCCTTCGCAGCGGCAGGCGGCTGGAATGCCGGCATCGGCGTGGTGGGATGGGACCCCGTCCGCTGATCGGAGTTCCAGGCAGGCTGCTGCTGTGTGGGAGTTGCATCCGAAGTGCTGGCGGCAGGATCGCGCGGCTCGTTCGGCTCGCGGTTTTCCGAAGCGGCGCCCTGTGCTGGGTTCTCCGTCATGGGATTTCCTTTCGTTCTCGTCTCCCCTAACTATGGCCCTATTTACTGGAACAATTTCGGACGTTCGCTGGGAGCTTCCTGAAAGCGTGGATGGGTTGGGTGGTACACGTCGCTGGAACCTGGAATCCTGCTTTAACGCGCGATCCTTCGGGCTTTCTCCTTCATTTCGCTGGTGGCATATTCACCCCGGTGGACGGGGTATCAGGTGCACCATAGAATCAAGAGGAATTGCCACAGCGACCTGCGGCTTTACACACCATGCGTGGGGGCGCTGAGCATTCTGTGACGATTGGTTCGCCTTGTTCCAGTCGCAGACGTGCTGAAGGGTTGCACATGCGGTCAATAGTGAAACGTGTACTCGCCGTGATTGGCGTGGCTGGAGTGCTGGCCCTCCCGGCCGGCGCGGCATGGGCCGCTGATCCGGTCACCATACCATCGGGCCAAAACATCGTCGATGATGCCAACGTCCTCGGCAGCCGGAAGGGCGAAGTCCAGGACGCCATCCAGAAGACGTTGAAGGACCACAAGTACAACCTCTATGTGGTGACGGTGAACTCTTTCGAGAACCCGTCATCCCCAGCGGAGTGGGGTCAAGCCGTGGCTGCGAAGAAGCAGATGGGCCCCGCGGACGTCATCCTGGCCATCTCGACGGCCGGTCAGTACTACTTCGCCCCGAACTCCGCGAGTTCCATCTACTCCAAGCGGACGAACATCACCCAGAACGCTATCGCGGCGAACCTTGGGGCGGGCAAGAAGGACTATGCACAGGCTGCCATCGACACCGCGGCAGCCATTGGTGACGCGGCCGGCGGAGGCAGCGGAACCGTACCGAGCGGCAACGCAGGCGTAGGCGTCCTGGTGGGTGTCGGCGTCGTTGCGGCCGGTGGCGTAGGCACCTACCTGTACCTGCGCAACCGGCGGAAGAAGTCCGGGCAGGCCTCCAGCGCCAGTTACGGACCGCAGGGCGAACAGCTCGATCCCCTGGCCGGCCTCAGCATCCCGGAACTCCGGCAGCGGAGCGGCTCGCTGCTCATCGAAGCGGACGACGCCATCAAGTCCAGCGAACAGGAACTGGGCTTTGCGCAGGCGCAGTACGGCGACGCCGCGATCGGCAACTTCACCAAGGCCCTGCAGGAAGCCAAGGGCCACATGACTGAGTCCTTCAAGCTGCAGCAGCAACTCGATGACCACATTCCGGACACCGAAGAACAACAGCGCAGCTGGCTCGGCGAAATCATCCGCCGCTCCGAAGCCGCCCTGGCGTCACTGCGGGACCAGAAGTCCGATTTCGATTCGCTGCGCGAACTGGAAAAGAATGCACCGCAGGCCCTGGCCGCGGTCACCGCCGGCGCCCGTGAGGCAGACGCAAAAATCGCGACTGCGGAACAGTCATTGGAGACGCTCCGCGCCAAATACGCCGACTCGGCCGTCGCGCAGGTCTCGGACAACATCATGCAGGCCAAGGAACGCCTGGCCTTCGTGAACAACGCAGCCGCAACAGCACAGGAGAAGCTTGGCTCGGGCGAGAACAGCCTGGCCGCCGTTGCGGTTCGCGCCGCAGAGGAGAGCCTGCACCAGACCAACGTGCTGATCGACGCCATTTCCAAGACCGCAGGAAGCCTGGACGAGGCCCGCACGACCTTGGAGAGCGCCGTTGCCGAAACGAGCCAGGACCTGGCGCAGGCGCGGGCCATGATCCAGTCCGGCCAGCACCCGGAACTTGCCGGACCGGTAGCCGGCGTCGAGGCGGCCTTGGCTCAGGTCAAGACGGAAATTCAAGGCGGCAGGATCGATCCCCTGGCAACACTGAACCGCGTGGAGACAGCACACCAGGCGTTGGACCAATCGCTCTCCGGCATTCGGGACCAGGAAGAGCAGGCACGTCGTGCCCAGGCATCCCTGCAGCAGACCATCATGGCAGCGCAAGCACAGATCAGTGCCACCTCGGACTACATCACTGCACGCCGCGGAGGGGTGGGCACCGAAGCGAGGACCCGCCTGGCAGAAGCCCAACGGAACCTCGATTACGCTTTGTCGATCTCACGCAACGATCCTGTGACTGCCCTGACCTACGCCCAGCAGGCACACTCGCTCGCGGCGCAGGCGGCTCAACTGGCACAGGCTGACGTTGACCACTTTGGCTACGCCGACCAAGGCTACGGCCGGGGCGGCATGTTTGGTGGAGGCGGCGGAGGCGGAGGCCTCGGCGGCGCCATCCTTGGCGGCATCCTCATCAACTCCATCCTCAACGGCGGCCACGGCGGCTGGGGCGGAGGCCACAGCGACGGCGGTGGAGGCGGCGGCTTCTTCGGCGGCGACTCAGGCGGCGGAGGCGACTGGGGCGGTGGCGGCGGAGACTTCGGCGGCGGCGACTCCGGCAGCTTCTAGGCACCACACTGGTTCCGGCCAGCACAAACTAGGTGGGGTTTCCACCCCATGTAGAAGCGGTACAACAACTGATCACTGATTTCAGTGGGCTCCACTGAGCAGGACGAAAGGCAACACCATGGTTAAGCAGTCCATTTTCGGTCGGATCGCACAACTGGCCAAGGCAAACATCAACTCTTTGCTTGACCAGGCCGAGGACCCGCAGAAGATGCTGGACCAGATGGTCCGCGACTACACGAACAACATTGCCGAGGCCGAGTCAGCCGTTGCCCAGACCATCGGCAACCTGCGCATGCTGCAGGCCGATTACAACGAGGACGTCAAGAACGCCCAGGACTGGGGCAACAAAGCTCTCGCGGCATCCCGGAAAGCCGATGAGTACCGTGCGGCCGGCGACGCGGCAGACGCACAGAAGTTCGACAACCTGGCGAAGGTTGCCATCCAGCGCCAGATGACGGCCGAATCCGAGGCCAAGGCGGCCGAACCGAGCATCGCTTCCCAGACCGAGGTTGTGGACAAGCTCAAGAGCGGCCTCGACCAAATGAAGAACAAGCTCAACCAACTCACAGCCAAGCGCAACGAGCTTGTGGCCCGCTCCAAGACCGCTGCTGCCCAGTCCCAGGTGCACGATGCCCTCAAGAGCATCGACATCATGGACCCCACCAGCGAGGTTGGCCGTTTCGAAGAGAAGATCCGCCGGGAAGAAGCCAAGGTCCTTGGACAGCAGGAACTGGCGGCTTCAAGCCTCGACGC
Organism: Paenarthrobacter sp. NPDC089988; assembly: GCF_044748465.1. Classification (NCBI taxonomy): domain Bacteria; kingdom Bacillati; phylum Actinomycetota; class Actinomycetes; order Micrococcales; family Micrococcaceae; genus Paenarthrobacter; species Paenarthrobacter sp. NPDC089988. The sequence goes on along the minus strand of NZ_JBIVGD010000002.1, from coordinate 314,804 downwards.
CCAGTTCAACCAGCTCGAAGACCTGGGTGAGCAGACGGAAATCGAAGCCCGCCTGGCAGCGCTCAAGTCCGGTGGCAGCAAGCCTGCGCTCGGTGCCGGGGCCCCTGCTGCCTCCGGTGCCACCATCGACGAGGCGGACTTCGACAAGCTCTAAGTCCGCAAGTCCCATGCGAATGGCCGGGTTCTGCTGGACCCGGCCATTCGCCGTTTAAAGGCTTGGGCTGCCTGCGTCCGTCCGCCTGTGCCTAGCTCGCGGGCACTCCAGCGCTGTCCGTCCCGGGGCTTGCTTCCGTGGCAACTTCAGCCCGGATCTCAAACCCCTTGGGATGGAAGTAGGTCACGGTGCATTCCAGGACTTCGCCATCAGGCCCCAACGTGGTCCGCTCAAGGCGCGGCACCAAGGGGAAGCCCCGCACGTTGAGGGCATCGGCCAGGTGCTCGGGTGGAGCATGCATGGTCACGGTAATTTCGGCCCGCTGGAGCGGCTTCAGGGTCCTGTCCTGGATCACCTGGTAGATGGAGTTCTTCTCCGCATCGGCGAGGCTGATGTGGCGGCCAATGTGGGAAGGAATGAAAATCTCTGCGATCGCATAGGGCCATCCGGCGCTGGAGTACGAGCGGCGAATAACCAGTACCAGGTTGTCCTCGGATACGAGCTTGGCTGGAACCGTCCGGTCCTTTTCCATCCACTTGTATTCGATCAAGCCTTTGACCGTCTTCATTCCGGCAGCAGTGAACGTCTCCATGAAGGGTGCCAGGCGGTTCAGCATCCGCACGGGCCGCTGGGCCATGACGAAGGTTCCCTTACCCTGGCGGCGGACCAACAGGCCCTTTGCCACCAAGGTTTCAATGGCCTTCCGTACGGTGGTCCGACTGATCCCGTACTGGTCCATCAACGACTCTTCGGTGGGGATGCGTGAACCGGGTTCCAGCCGACTCACTTGATCTGTCAAAACGTCCGCTACCTGCTGGTATACGGCCACGGGGCTGTCCCTCTGCAGAACCTGGGGTTCGGGTGCGTCGTAGTAGTCTTCTTTGACCATGCGGACCTTCCTGGCGTGACATGCACGGGTACCGGCGGGAACATGATGCCGGCACCACGGCTGCGCGGATAAAACAAAGGCCCGGACCAGTACATACTGATCCGGGCCTTTCCCAGTTGCGGGGACAGGATTTGAACCTGTGACCTCTGGGTTATGAGCCCAGCGAGCTACCGAACTGCTCCACCCCGCGTCGCTCCATCAACTTTACCCTATGGAGTCTGCGGTTTTGACCACTTCGGCACCATCGTGCCGCAGATCACTTTTACTGTCGTTCAGCACGACGATGCTCGAGGAGCATTCTCCAGGCAAACAAAAAGTCCGGATCAGCGTGTGCCGATCCGGACTTTTCTCCAGTTGCGGGGACAGGATTTGAACCTGTGACCTCTGGGTTATGAGCCCAGCGAGCTACCGAACTGCTCCACCCCGCGTCGCAAGAACAACATTACCGTCCGGTGAATGGGAGACCAAATCCTGGCGACGTGATGTGCATCTCCCCATACGCAGCAGGTGCCCGTTCCTGGAAGGAACGGGCACCAGCCTCAGTGAAACGGGCACCTGCCTCAGCGAATCGCTGCCGGGCTAGTTGCTCGGCGAGGGAGACGGCGTCGCACTTGGAGTGGCGCTGGGGGTAGCCGTCGGCGCGGGCGTCACACCGAGCCGGGTTTCAGCGTCAAGGGCCTTCTTGAGGGCTGCAGACAGCTTGTTCTGCTGATCTCCATAGCCCGCAAAGTCGCCCTTGGCGAGGGCGGCCTGGCCATCAACGATTGCCTTGTTGGCCTCATCCAGGGCTGCCTTGAGGTCGGCCTTGGCATCAGTGCTGCCTTCAGGCGGCGTGGTTGTTCCCGGCGGAGTGGTCGGGGTCTGGCCGTTGTTGTCCGAGTCGCCGGCTGTGGCACCGGAGTTCCCTCCAAACAACTGGTCGAGGGCTTCGTCCAACGTCGGCGCAAAGCCGATCTTGTCACCGAAGGCCACCAGGACGCGCTGCAGTGTTGGGTAGGAGGTCTCACCGGTCGACTTCAGGTAGACCGGCTGCACGTACAGCAAGCCGCCACCAACAGGCAGGGTCAGCAGGTTGCCGTTCAAGACATCCGAAGCACCCTGCCGCAGCAGGTTCAGGGCCTGCGACACTGTGGGATCGGAGTTGAACTTGTTTTGCGCCTGGCCTGGACCCGGGACCTGCGTGTCAGTGGGCAACTGGAGAAGCCGAAGCTTGCCATAACTGTCAGCCTTGACCCCCTTGACGTTGCCGGCATCGGAATCAGCAGCCAGGAATCCATACAGGATGTTCCTGGCACTGCCGTTGACCGTCTGCGGAATGAAGGAGGACGTCAGCTGGAAAGCAGGCTTTTCCTGGTCCGGCATCTGCAAGGACATGTAGAACGGCGGCTGCTTAACTGCTTCCGACACTGTGGGATCGTTCGGAACGCTCCAAGCATCGTTGTTCTGGTAGAAGCTGTCCGCATCGGTGACGTGGTAGCGTCCCAGCAGTTCACGCTGGACCTTGAAGAGGTCTTCCGGGTAGCGGACGTGGCTCATAAGATCACCGGACATCTCGGTGAACGGCTTCAACGAGGTGGGGAAGACTTTCTGCCAAGCCTTGAGGATGGGGTCTTGGTCGTCCCATGCGTAGAGCGTTACGGAGCCGTCATAGGCATCCACAGTGGCCTTGACCGAGTTGCGGATGTAGTTGACCGAGCTGTTGGGCAGGGTAACGGTGCGTCCGGCGCTCGTCTGCGAGTCGGCAGTAGCGTTCTGGAGCTGCTGCGGCTGCGAGTACGGGAAGTACTGGCTGGTGGTGTAGCCGTCAACGATCCACTTGACGCGTCCGTCAACTACGGCAGGATAGGCATTTCCATCCACGGTGAGGTACGGCGCCAGCTTCTCGACGCGGTCGCGGGGGTTGCGGTCATACAGGATCTGCGACTTCTCATTGACGCCGTCGGACAGCAGCAAGTCCGAAGACTGGAACTTGATGGAGTAGAGGATCCTGTTGAGCCAATTTCCGACGTTCGGCCCGCCGTTGCCGGTGAAGGTGTACTGGGTTTCACCGCTGCCTTCCCTGCCGGCCGGACGGTCCTGCTCACGGTGTGGAGCACCTTCCGGAGCACCCACGATTGAGTATTCCGGCGAGTTTTCACCGAAGTAGATCCGCGGCTGGTAGCTGGAGTCGTTACCCAGGACACCACTGGAAGGGATTCCCGATTGGAGGAAATCCGGCTTGCCGTCAGCGGTGAACTTGTTGCCCTTTGCGGCCACCACGCCGTAACCGTGCGTGTAGACAATGTGCCGGTTGACCCAGGTTTGCTGGTTGGCGCTGAGGCCATCCGGGTTCAGTTCGCGAACAGCGATGACAGTGTCCTGCACCTTACCGTCGATCGTGTAGCGGTCTACGTTGAGCGTCTGCGGGAACTGGTAGTAAGGGCGGTACTGCTCAAGCTGGGAGAACGCCGACGAGATCAGGTTCGGGTCCAGGAGACGGATGTTGGCGGCAGTCTGCGCGTCCTTCGCCAAAGCACCGCTCGTCGCGGTGGTGGTGGCGTTGTACGCAGACACATCAATCTTGTCCAAGCCATAGGCAGCCCGGGTCATGTTGATGTTGCGGCCAATGAATTCCCGTTCAAGCGTGTTTTCAGACGGGCGTACCTGGAACTGCTGGATGACCCATGGGTAGACGCCGCCAGCAAGGATGGCCGTGATGATCAGCATGGCTGTTCCGATGACCGGGAGACGCCAGCGGCCGATGACCGCTGCCACGATGAACAGGATGGCTACGAGGCCGGCGGCCACTGCGAGGATCGCCTTGGTGGGAACAACTGCGTTGACATCGGTGTAGAGCGCACCGGCCCAGCGTCCCGAAGCGCTCTGGACCGTCGTGTAACGGTCCAGCCAGAAGTTGACGCCGAGCAGCAACAGGAAGAAGGCGCCCGTGACGGCGATGTGGATCTGTGCAGCCCGGCTGGTGAAGATTCCCCGCTCCATGAGGCGGATGCTGCCGTAGAGGTAGTGCGTCAGGATGCCGGCGATCCCGGCAACCACCGCGATGCTGATGAGGAATCCGGTGATGAAGCCCAGGAAGGGCAGGGACATGAGGTAGAAGCTGATGTCCATGTTGAACAGCGGGTCAGTTTGGCCAAACGGTTCCTGGTTGAAGAACAGGAGGACTTTCTGCCATTGGCTCGCTGCGGCGCTCCCGGCAAAAAGGCCGAAGAGGATGGGCAGGCCGATCATGACCACGCGTCGTACCGGCTCGAGCTGTGCCTGGTACCGGTTGAGGTTGTCGCGCGACTCCGCGTCCGGGGCATAGACCGGGCGTGAGCGGTAGGCGATCCGGATGGCGAAGAAGACGGCCGCGAACATCATGGCGAAGCCAACCAGGAACGTCAGGATCCGTGCAAGGTTCTCGCGGATATAAACCTCGAAGAAGCCCAACTGCTGGTACCACAGGACATCTGTCCACACGTTGGCGAAGAATATGAAACCGACGACCGCCACGGCAACGACGATCAGCGTCGGAGTCAGGGCACCTCGTCTCAGCGGCGATCTTCCGGGCGGGCTGGAGCTGGCGGGACGGGACAAACTCTGTACCTCATTGGTGGTCGTCAGTTAATAGTCGGTGTGCGTGTGTTTCAACAGCTTCCACCGCTGGGTGCAGGCAGAGCCGTCATATATGCCACGAGTGGCGGTGGAGCTAAGTTCCACCGCCAGTCTAGTTGTTTGTGCAGGTGGGAAGGCTTGACGTGTCCTTGCCCGCGCCGAGCCGTTCCACGGCAGTGGTGGCATCAGCCAAGGTCTCCACCTTGACCACTTGGAGACCGTCGGGTACATGTCCAACCACGTCTGCGCAATTCGCTGCAGGGGCAAGGAACATGGTGGCTCCGTGGTCCCGGGCACCGATCATTTTCTGCGCGATCCCGCCGATGGCCCCCACGGCCCCGTCCGCAGTGATGGTTCCCGTTCCGGCCACGTGCTTGCCTCCGGTCATGTCCCCGGGCGTCAGGCTGTCCACAATCCCGAGAGCAAACATCATCCCGGCACTCGGTCCGCCAACGTTCTCCAGCGAGATTTTCACATCGAACGGGAAGGTGAAATCACTGGAAAGAAGGACCCCCAGCACGTATCGGTCGTTGGAGTTCTTGGTTGGCGTCACGGTTTCCGTGATAGCGGAACCGTTCCGTTCAAGCACGATCGTTGCCGGAGCGCCGGCTCCCGCTGACAACTCCGCCTGGATGACGCTCATGGATGTGATCGGCTTGCCGTTGATGGAGACCAACCGGTCCCCGTCCTGGATTTTGCCGGCGGATGGTGAAGCATCGGAAAGACCCGCGACGGTAAGACGTTGTTCGAACGGGATGTCCAGCTCGCGCAGAGCCGCGGCAACGGCGTTTTCCTGGGAGGTCTCCATGGCGATCTCGCCTTGTTGGACGGTCTGCTCCGCAGTTGTTCCCTTGGGATAAATCAGTTCCTCGGGGTAGATTGCCTTCGATTTGTCCAGCCAGGCACGGAAGACGTCAAAGATGGTGGCCGGGCTCTTCGGGCCTCCCGTCATCACCACGGTGGTGAGGTCCAGATTGCCCTTCGCCGGGAAGGACTCGCGTCCCGAGATGGTGATGACCGGCTTGTCGCCGTCCTGGCCCAAGGTGTTGAAGGTGGGGCCTGCAGACTCCACCACATAGGGAACAGGCAAGGCAGCGGCTCCCACACCGAGTCCCAAGGCAAGGAGTCCGGACACGATCATGATCATGTACCGGCTGCTGCCCGGCGGTGACGCAGGCGCGGAGGAGGGATCGGCGTCGGGCGTTTGACGCGGGTCAACCGAGCCCTCGGGACTGGGCGAAGTAAGCATTGAGGCCTCTCTCAGCCGGCACTGCGTGACGGCAGTTTCGCTCCTGCCGCCGGCAGCGGCACAGGGAACATACCAAGCATCCACACTACGCGGTCCGGACCTTGCAGGGCTGCTTTGCCTACAGCGAACTACGCCGCCCGCAGGCAGACAGCCCCTCCCCTGCGCGGTACGGTGAAAGTGATCACCAGCCAGTTCGACGATCGGCGGCACCATGTCTACCAACCCCAACAACCCGTCAAACGACGATGACAACCCCAAGGACCCTCTGGCAGAAATGCTGCAGAACCTGATGGGCGGCCAGGGAATGGGCAACATCGATCCCGCCGAACTCGCCAAAGCGGCCGGACTGCCCAACGATCCGCAACTGTTGCAGCAGATGTTCGCCCAGGTGCAGGCCATGATGAGTTCCACCTCCGAAGGACCCGTCAACTGGCAACTGGCCCACGAGAACGCCCGGCGCGTCGCCGCCGCGGGCAGCGACCCCTCCGTGAACTCCACGCAAAAGCGCGAGATCGACGAGGCCCTCCGGCTGGCGGAACTCTGGCTGGACCCCGTGACGGACCTCCCCTCAACCGGCCTGATCGGCCGGGCCTGGTCCCGCGCCGAATGGGTCGAGGCAACGTTGGGTACCTGGAAGCGCCTGACCGAACCCGTGGCCAACAGCATTGCCAACGCCCTCTCCGGCGCCCTCAGCCAGCAACTGCCGGAGGAAATGAAATCCATGATGGGCGGTGCCTCGTCCATGTTGCAAAACATGGGCGGCGCCATCTTCGGCATGCAGCTGGGCCAGGCGATCGGAGCCCTCTCCGCCGAAGTGGTCAGCTCAACGGACATCGGAGTTCCCCTCGCCGACCTGGAGATGGCCTTGCTGCCTGCCAACGTTGCGAAGTTCGGCGAAGGACTCAGCCTGCCCGAGAACGATGTCCGGCTGTTCCTTGCCGTCCGCGAAGCCGCCCACGCCCGGTTGTTCGTCCAGGTTCCCTGGCTCCGTGGACATCTGCTGGGGGCCATCGAAGCCTACGCCCGCGGTATCCACATCGATATGTCCCGGATCGAGGACCTGGCCCGGGACCTTGACCCCAGCAACCCCGAGGGTATCCAGGAAGCCCTGTCCCAGGGTGTCTTCACGCCCGAACGCACCCCGGTCCAGACGGCCGCCCTCGAAAAGCTCGAAACGGCGCTGGCACTGGTGGAAGGCTGGGTTGACGAGCTCACCGCGGAAGCCACCGAGAAGTTGTTGCCGTCCGCCACTGCATTGCGCGAGATGGTGCGGCGCCGGCGCGCTACCGGCGGACCTGCGGAACACGCGTTCTCTTCCCTGGTAGGCCTGGAACTGAGGCCCCGCCGGCTCCGTGACGCTGCGACGCTGTGGGCCACGCTCAAGGAAGAACGCGGGATTGCGGGACGGGACGCCATTTGGCACCACCCGGACCTCCTGCCAACGGGCGAGGACCTGGACGACCCCAAGGGTTTCTCGGAACGCCGCCGTCTGGCGGAAGCGAGCGACAGCGAAGTGGACGATGCTCTGCAGAAGCTCCTGAGCGGTGGATACGACTCTGCGGAAGAAGCGGGCAGTGACTCGCCGTCCGACGAACCTTCAGGTGGGTCCGGCCCTGATGAGGGAGAACCTGAATCGCCCTCCAAATAGCGCCTGACAGTGGCCGCCGCGGAAAACCGGGCGGCCACTGCTGCTTAATCTTCGTCTGCGTCCACCGAGGCGGGGCCTTCGCCCAAGCCGCGGGAGGTGGCAAAGCTCACGCCTTCGAGGAACGCCTTCGCCCTCTCCGTATCCGGGTAGGCCTCCAGCAGACGCCAAAACGCGGCGTTGTGCCCGGCCACCAGGAGATGCGCCAGTTCATGCAGCAGTACATAGTCAACAACCCATTGGGGCATGGGCTGCAGCTTGTGCGAAAGCCGGATGGTGCCCTCGGACGGAGTAGCCGAACCCCAGCGTGAGTTCTGGTTGGTCACCCAGCGGACCGACGTCGGAACAGCGCGGCCGCCAAGGTAGGTGCGGGACAACAAGGCAGCGTGCTGCGCCAAAGCGGAGTCGGACGACGGACGCCTTCTCCCGTCGCCGCGCCCCCGGCGTTCACCCTTGGCTTTGAGCTTGGCCAACATCCGGCGAACCCATTCGCGTTCCTGCGCCTTGGTGAAACTGGCCGGGATGGCCACGACGGCATTGCCGTCCTCCCAAAAAGCTGCCACCGTGCGCCGACGGCGCGCGGAACGGCGGACTATGACGGGAGCGCCGTCATCGGTGCGAAGGGGAATCTCCTCCGCCATCAGAGCTCTGCGCTTTCAGTGAGTACCTCCAACACGGCTTCCCCATAGCGCTCCAGCTTCGACGGTCCCACTCCGGCGAGTCCCGCCAACTGCTCCAGGGTTTCAGGCCGTGCCTCGGCTATGGCCGTCAATGTTGCGTCCGTGAAGACCACGTAGGCGGGCACGTCGGCCGACTGGGCCTCCTCGCGACGCCACTGGCGCAGCGCTTCGAAGGTCTGTTCCTGATAGCTGGGGGGACATTGGTTGCAGCGCCCCACTTTGCGTTCGGCTCCCGTTGCGAGCATGCTCCCGCAGACACGGCACGACGCCGGTGCGGCGGCTTTGCGCCGCGGCGCACCCGCGCGGCTCCTTGCGTTCGCCGATGCGACAGAATCGGGGCGAAGGCCGTCAAGGAACCGTGATGGCTTGCGGTTGGCGCGGCCACCGGGTGTCCGGGCCGCCGACCACGACAGGTTGAGGTGTTCCCGTGCCCGGGTGATTCCGACATACAGCAGCCGGCGTTCCTCATCCACGTCTTCGGGAGAATCCGCGAAGGATATGGGCATGAGTCCTTCGCTGAGCCCAACCAGGAAGACGGCGTCCCATTCCAGGCCCTTCGCGGCGTGGAGGGAGGCAAGCGTGACTCCTTGGACAGTGGGAGCATGCTGGGCAACGGAGCGCTCCTGCAGCTCATTGACGAACTCCGCCAAGCTGAAGGACTCCCCCCGGCTGACAGCAAGTTCGTCAGCCAGTGCCACCAAGGCAGCCAACGATTCCCAGCGCTCCCGGAGGGCTCCACCGCTATGCGGGGCTGTGTCCGCATAACCGAGGGAGGCGATGATGTCCCTGACAAGCTGGCCCAGGGGTTCCGGCGTTCCTTCCTGAACGGCCCGGGTAGCAGCCCGCAACTGAAGGATGGCATCGCGGACCTCCTTCCGGGCGAAGAACCTCTCTCCGCCACGGAGCTGGTACCCGATGCCGGCCGATGCCAAGGCCTGCTCGTAGGCTTCCGACTGGCCGTTGGTGCGGAAGAGGATGGCAATCTCGCTTGCCTTGACACCAGCATCCAGCAATTCCTGGATCTTGCCGGCAACCACTGCAGCTTCGGCCTCGTCGTCCGGACATTCAAGGAAACGGGGCTCGGGTCCGGAAGGCCGCTGCGCCACAAGCTTGAGCGGCGAGGCCCACGCGGCATCTGCCACCGGCCCGCCGCTGCGCCTGGAACCGAGGAGGTCGTTGGCCAGTTTCACCACCTGGGGCGTTGAACGGTAATCGCGGACGAGCTTAACCACTGTGGCTTGGGGATACTGCGCCTTGAACCCGAGGAGATGCTTCGGGGAAGCTCCCGTGAACGAATAGATGGTCTGGCTGGCATCACCCACCACGCACAGCTCGTCCCGGCCGCCCAGCCAAAGATCCAGGAGCCGCTGTTGGAGCGGCGAGACGTCCTGGTACTCATCCACCACGAAATGCCGGTATTGTTCCCGGACGGTGGCCGCCACCTTCGGATCCTCTTGCAGGATGCCCACGGTAATGAGCAGCACATCTTCAAAATCGATGACGTTGCGGTCCGTCTTGATGTCCTCGTAAGCCTGGAACACCCGTGAAACGGCCGTCAGGTCGAAACCGCCGGGGGTGCCCCTGTCCCTTGCGTTCTCGAGGTAGTTCGCCGGGGTCAGCATGGAAACCTTGGCCCATTCAATCTCTGCGGCAAGGTCCCGGATGGAAGCACGGTCCGTGCTGAGCCGAAGCCTGCGCGAGGCCTCTGCGATCATGGTGGCTTTGTGGTCCAAAAGGTTAGGCAAGGTTCCGCCGATCGCCTGCGGCCAGAAAAACTGCAGCTGCCGCAGGGCCGCAGCGTGGAAGGTCCGTGCCTGGACATTGGGAACGCCGAGATCACGGAGCCTGCTCCGCATCTCGGCTGCCGCCCGTGCAGTAAAGGTAACGGCCAGCAGCCTTTGCGGGGAGTACACCCCCGAGAGCACCCCATAAGCGATCCGGTGCGTAATGGCCCGCGTCTTGCCCGTGCCCGCACCGGCAAGGACGCACAGGGGCCCAGTCAGGGTGCTGGCTACTTCCCGCTGTTCTTCATCCAAGCCACCGAGGATTCGTTGTTCCAGCGAACCGTCGGCGTCAACCATGCTTTCGGTCACGGCTGGAGGTCTTCGATTACGCCGCCATACCAATGCTCAATCAGGGACCGTGCGATGGACAGCCTGGTGGAAATGGTGATGTCACCGCTCAGCACGGCCGCCTGCAGTTCCTCGCGGCTGAACCACCGCGCACGGGTGATCTCGACGCCGTCGGGCTTGGCGATGGAATCACTGGTGGTGGCCGTGAAACCCAACATGAGCGAAGCCGGGAACGGCCAGGACTGCGAGCCCAGATACTGGCACGCGGTCACGCTAACACCGACTTCCTCACCGATTTCCCGGACCACTGCCTGCTCCAGGGATTCACCCGGCTCGACGAATCCGGCCAGGGTCGAGTAGTTCTTCGCGTCCGTGGGACCGCCGCCGCCCAGGAGCAGACGGCCATCCGGGCCCACCACCGTGACAATAATGGCCGGGTCCGTCCGGGGATAGTGCTCGGAGTTGTCCCTGGGGCAGCGCCTCACCCAACCGCCTGCTTCCAGGTCCGTCGGGGTACCGCACTGCGGGCAATGTGTGTGTGTTGCATGCCAGTTGCTGATGGCGCTGGCTTCGATGAACAAAGCAGTATCGCTGGCGTCGAGCCTTCCGGCGACTTCGCGGAAGCCCGCCCACTCAGCGTCAGCCGGTATCAGCGACGTCCCTGGCGCTGGGGGTTCAGTGACCGTGAACAACAGCACTGCGCTGCCTTCCGGAAGGGAGGACGGACCCAACGTGGTGCCCAGGTATATTGCAGTCGCCGGGTTGTCTTCCGCCAGGTTCAGGGCCTCCCACAGGCGGAGCGCATCCCCAAACCAGAGGCCCTGCTCCGTCACAAGGGCCTTGCGCTGCGAAATGACCATGGCCTTGGCGGTTCCCGAGGCGATCAGGTCCTCCACCATGCCGGGCTTGAGGCGGGCACCCGAGCCACGGTCCACCACGGCAGGACGTACTGGAAGGACAGTGTCCATGAGGTGATTGGCCGGCGCAGGAGACTCCGTGTAGCTCATGTATCTACCGTACTGACTCACGCCGACAAAGAACATTTGGCGAGGCCTTGATGTGGATAGGGCCGGACAGCCGCTTCGGGATGCCCTGGGGCCCTGTTTTGCTACGGATCTGGAGACTCGCCGCACTGCATCATGGCCATCGGCTCCGCTCAATCTACCGTTGGAGACGTGAGAAGAACACCGCTTGAACTGGCCGCTGTAGCAACTGCGGCGGTGCCTGGATTGGCGCCGACGGCTACGGCTCATTCTTCCGATGACGACGCCGACTTCGACTCGGCGCTGTTGCTTGACGCGGAAGGCAAGCGGTGGCGCGTCCGATCCCCCCGGCATCCCGAAGCCAGCACCCGGCTGGAATCTGAATTCATGATCCTGCGCGCCTTCGCCCCGGCCATCAGGGCTGAATTGCCGTTCCACGTGCCCACCATCGCCGGGACCGTCCGGCAAGGAGACCTGACGACTTTCGTCTATGCCCATTTGCAGGGTGCCACGCTCTCCATTGAGGAACTGTCCGCCGGCAACGCGGACCTCGCACGGGACATCGGTTCTGCCCTGGCAGCGATCCATGACCTGCCGCTGGCGCTGGTCACCAGCGCCGATCTGCCCAGCTACTCGGCCAACGAGTTCCGTCAACGCAAGCTCAACGAGTTGGACCAGGCCGCAACCACCGGCAAAATCCCTGCGGCGCTGCTTCGGCGCTGGGAGCACGCCCTTGAAGACGTGGCCCTATGGCGCTTCAATCCCTCGGTGGTCCACGGAGATCTGCACGAAGACAATCTGATGGTCCAGCACGACGCCGTGACAGCGGTCACCGGCTGGACGGATCTCCGTATCGGCGACCCCGCCGACGACTTCGCCTGGCTGGTGGCCTCCAACGAAGCGCCGTTCATCGACGCGGTCCTGGCACGTTACACCCAGGTCCGACGCGAGACGCCAGACGGCCACCTGCTGCGGCGGGCAGCGTTGCTCGCCGAGTTCGCCCTGGCCCAATACCTGGTCAAGGCCATGGCTGCCGGGCACGAGGAGATGACCGCAGAGGCGGAGTCAATGCTCCAGTCCCTAGCCGACGACATCGAAGAACAGGCAAGGCTGGATGAAGCCGAACGCGCAGAGCGCGCGTCCGCCGAAGCCGCCATGCCCGCGGGATCACCCGACGGCGTGCTGCCGGCGGTCAGCGTCGCAGCCATTCCCGATGCCGGAGCCGCCTCCGTGTCCGTGGCCCCGGTCCCGATCCCGGCAGAGGAACAGCCAGCCGAGACCGACGCAACGTCCGGCCACTCAGCAGACGGGGCCTCCGATGACGCTGCTGGTCCCGAGGACACGTCAACGGCCGCCATCGGCATAGTGAACGTGACCCCGCTCAGGGGCTGAAACCCAATTCCCCTGGCAGTTGGTTCTGGAGGCCCGGCAAAACTGCTCCAGCCTCCGCCTACTGGGTCTACTGTGCTGGATGGCGCGGGCCGTGATGGTTGAGTGCACGCGCGATGATTCCTTCAAGGTCGGCTGCCTGTCCAAGGTCGTGCGGACGGACCACGGCATCTTCAGCGACGTAATAGAAAGCTGCGCTGACATCTTCGAGCGGTACGCCCTTGAGCCGCGACCAGGCCAGCCGGTAAACGGCCAACTGGACAGCCCGGGTAGCCAATTGCTTACCGGCGGGCCGACGGCCGGTTTTCCAGTCGATCAGTTGCCACCGACCGTCGGCGTCACGGAACACAGCGTCAATCCGGCCACGGACCACCACGTCCCCGATTTTTGTCTCGACAGGAACTTCCACGAACGCCGGCGCACGGTTGGCCCACTCGGACTGCTTGAAGGCTTCCACCATCTGATCAAGTCCGTAGGCTTCATCGATATGCGCGTCCTGCCCGGGAGCCTCATCGAGATCAAGCATGCCCGTGGTACCAAAATATTCCTCGACCCATGCATGGAAGGCAGTCCCCTTCCGAGCCGAGATGCCCGGTTCACGAGGCACCGGCCTGCGGAGCTGGGCGAGCACGGCGGCGGGGTCTGCCCCCAGATCGACAAAAAGCGAGGCTGAAATGTGGCTCGGCAAATGGACGTCGCTGTGGGCGTTGGATTGCCGTTGCCGGTCCAGCAGGAGCTGTGCTTCCTGGGCCCAGCGGCCAGCCCTGCTGCTGGGGTCTCCGCTGGCAGGCGCCGTTGCCGGCTCATCGAGGTGGGCGAGGACAGCCGAGGCAGCGAGGTCCATGCCGGCACGCCGGCCGGGAACCAACCGCAGCTTGTTGCCGGTGCGTGGATCCGACGGCCCCTCCAAGGGGTCGTAGGGATAGAGCGCCACCTCAACCGTTGCGGTCAGCGGACTCGAATCGGGCAGGGACTCCTCCGCAACGGACTCGGGGTGGATAGTGGCCGGGCCGTTGTCCTTGGCCAGCGGCCCCAGTTCAGACAGGAAGGCGGACATCTCCGCGATTCCTGCCCTTGAGCCGTTCCACGCCGCGCTTGAGACCCAGAGAACAAACTTTGCCCGGGTGTATGCCACATACGCCAGCCTGCGCTCCTCCCCCTCACCATGGTGTTGGACGTCCGATTTGAACACCTTTTCAGCGTCCAACCACCCCTTCTGGTCCGGCTGGTCCAGGTCCCACTGCGGAAGGTCGGCGTGATCGCCCCTGAGCGGCCAAGGCAACGCCGCCGCCCCGCTGCTCCACCGCGAGTCCCTGTTGCTGGGGAAAGCTCCTGCGTTGAGGCCTGGGACAAACACCACGTCCCATTCCAGCCCTTTGGAAGCGTGGACCGTCAGCAATTGGACAGCCTCCCGGTTGGCCTCGACGGGAGCTGCATCCAGGCCCCCCTCCTCCGAGGCAGCGGCCTCCAACCAGGACAGGAACGCCAGGAGGTCGATGCGTTGGGAGGTCTGCAGGAAGCCGGCGGCGGCATCCTGAAAGGCATCCAGGTTGCGGCGCGCCTGATGGACGCTGGTTCCCGGTTTGGCGGCGACCTCGATATCCAGGAGCATGGCACGTTCCACTTCGCCGATGAGCGTAGTGAGGTCGTCACCGATGTAGCTGCGCAACGAACGCAACTCCGCGGACAGTTTCTGCAAGCGGTGCAAGGCGACGTCCGTCAGCGAGCGGCCGTGGCCCGAGGTCCACCCTGGACGCGGCAGGAAGTCCAAGGCTTCCACCAAACTGGCTGCGTCGGTGATGTCACTCTCGACTACCACAGCATTCGGGTCTTCGTCCTCGTCGGGATAGGCGGTGTGGACATCCGGGCTGGAGCGCCTGCGGGCAAGGTACTTGGACCAATCCCCCAACGCCATGAGGTCAGCCGGGCCAATGCGCCAACGGGCGCCGGACAGCAAGCGCATCAAGGAGTCGGAGCGACCCGGATCCGCCAGGACCCTGAGTGTGGCCACCAGGTCCACGATTTCCGGGGTATCAAGGAGGCCGCCCAAGCCCACAATCTGGTAGTCAATCCCCTGGAGTTCGAACTCACGGCGAAGGGGTTCCATTTGGGCACGCCGCCGGCACAGCACTGCCATGGTGGGTTTAACCGGGGTGCCGTCCTTTTCCTCTTCGAACACTGTCCGCTGATAGCGCCGGATATCCTTCGCAATCACTGCGGCCTCGTCCTCGTCGGTGCCGAACCGGCCGATCACCACGCTGCCTCCGGCAGCAACAGGGCTGGGCACCAGCGAAGGAACCCGAACGACGGCGGACATCTTCCGATCGCCTGCCGGACCTCCCGTAACCGCAGCCTTGTTCAATGGCGCGGCGATGGTGTTGGCTGCCTCCAGGATGGTACGGCCATTGCGCCATGCCGTCGTCAGGAAGGAGGTGGGAGCGACGGTAAACGAAGCGGCACCGGACAGGGGATCCGTGGTGCGCACAGGGAACTCCTGAACGAAGTGGAACAACTGGCCGGCCGAGGCACCACGAAAGCCATAGATGGACTGGTTGGGGTCTCCCACCGCAGTCACTGCATGGCCATTTCCAAAGAGGCGGGAGAACAAGACAAGTTGTGCGTGCGAGGTGTCCTGGAACTCGTCCAGCAAGACAACCTTGTACCGGGCCCGCTCCGTCGAGGCCGCCTGTGGAATGTCACTGGCGATCCGCGCCGCCAGCGCAACGAGGTCGCCAAAGTCCAGGACGCCGCGTTGCCGTTTGGCCTGCTGGTAGCGGACCACCATGTCGGCCACGCTTGCGCGGGTACGGAGCATCGAAGAAAGGTCCTTGGCCGCCTGCGTTGGATTTTTTGCCGCGCCTGCAACATAAGGAAGCTGCTCAAAACCGGACACGCGGTCCAGAATCCATTCGCGGACCGCGGCAGGTTCCTGCAAGTGCTCGGCACATTCTCCGGCCAACTGGATAACGGCGTTGACAAGTGTGGACTTGGCGGCCGTAAAGTGCTCGAAGTCACCGTCGTAGGCTTCTACCACCTCGCTGGCCAACTGCCACGACTGCGCGCCGCCCAGGAGCACGACGTCGCGTTCGATCCCCAGTCGAAGGCCGTGATCGGCCACGATTCCGCTGGCGTAGGAGTGGTAGGTGGAGACCTTCGGCTCAAGATCATCGGCCTCGGCGAGGCCGGGGGGAAAGCCGATCCGGCCGTCGTCCGCCGCCGCGATGCGCTGGAGTGTGGCGAGCTTGGCACGGATCCGGCTGGCCAGCTCCCCGGCAGCTTTCCGGGTGAACGTGACGCCAAGAACTTCCTCCGGTCGAACCCAGCCGTTGGCTACGAGCCACACCACGCGGTCGGCCATGGTGGCGGTTTTGCCGGAGCCGGCACCGGCAATCACCAACCGGGGGGCCAGCGGGGACTCGATGATGCCTGCTTGCTCCGCCGTAGGCCGGTTCTTTTCACCGAGGATTCCGGCGAGCTCGTCCGGCGAAAAAAGAACCGGAAGCTGTTCCACGGGGTCATCGATGCCGCCGGCCCTGGAGAAACCTGCTCCGTCCAGGAGTTCGAGCGTCATTCCGTTACCTGCTTTCCTCGGGCGCACAGTGGGCACACATCGGGCAATCGGCAGCCGTGGCCGCCATGTCCACTCTTGCCGGGATCGTGTCTGGCCTCGAACGTGGCCCCTGCCATCAGGTGCGCTGCCCCGGTGACCATGGGCTCAGCCCAATTGTCCCCGCGGTCCAACGCCTCCTGTTGCTGGACCACCGGCGTCTTTGTCTTGGTGCCGAGTTGTGCGAGTACCGCTCCGCCGGGAACGGGCGACCCCTCAGCGGCCACTCCCCCTTGGTCTTGGAAGGCCCCCATCAGTACCGCAGCCTGATAGGCCCCGAGCTGCGGGTGCCGGGCTACCTCCGCCTTGCCCGGGTGACGTTTGCCGGTCTTCAAATCGACGATGACCAAGCGGCCCTCAGCGTCGATCTCCAAGCGGTCCACCTGCCCGCGCAGAACGGCGTGGCGAACAGTGGGCACCGCGGAATCCTCCTCCTCGACTGGGACGCTGAGGTCCGGAAGCCGCACTTCGAAGTCATGCTCGACGCCCGCCAAGGACCTGCCTTCGCTCCGCATGACCAGCACGTACTGCGCCAACTTCCTGACCATGAGTTCGGCTCGCTGGAAGTCGAGCTTGCCCTCCCAGTTGTCCTTCATGCCCAAGGTTGGCCACCGGCGGACAAGCTCAGCAACATATTCGGCACCCGATGCCTCCGGGAACTCCTGCGCGATGCCGTGGACCAGGGTTCCGAGGCTGCGGGCGAAATCGGTGGCAGCTTCCCCGCCGGCAGCCTGGACGAACCAGTCGAGGGGCGACTTGTGGACGGCTTCGACCTTTGACGGGGAGACACTGACGGTCCCACCGGCCGGAACGATCGCTTCCTCCGAACTCAGTGGGGCCAGTCCCCACCACGAATCCGGATGCGCCCCCGGAGCGGGCGGCTGGGCCGCCGCGAGTTGTGCCAGGACGCGCGCGGCGTCCTGTGCCAGGTGCGGTTCGCCCACCGCAGGTTCCGCGGCCTGGGCATGCTGCCGGAGTTCCGCCACGAGCGCCCGAAGCGTCATGGGCCGGTCCACGGGCGTGTACTCCCGCTGGAATTCCCCGGACGGCAGCGGCGCTGCGTAGTCCAGGAACGCTGAGGGCTGCTCGTCATCCGACGAGACAGCCGTGCAGATGAGGACTTCGCGGGCACGGGATACCGCCGTGGAAAAGGACCGGAGTTCGTCGTAACGGATATCGCGGAGCCTGCTCAAGGGCCCCCGTCCCAGGGCGTACTCCACGCCGTGCTCCACGGCATCCGCATAAAGTGTGCTGCCCAGCAACTCGCCGCGGAGGCGGGTGTTGGGCCAGACACCCTCCTGGAGCCCGGCGACGATGACCACGGGCCATTCGCGACCGGCAGCACTTGCCGGCGTCAACAACTCAACACATTCTTCAAGCTGGGCACGGGCGGCGAGCGTATCCATAGGCAGCTCCTGGTTCATCAAGTACTCCAGGAATTGTTCGGGACCGGACCCAGGCAACTGGTCAACGAACCGCTCCGCCGTATGGAAAAGGGCCATCATGGCGTCGAGGTCCCGGTCTGCCCGGGCTCCGGCATTGCCGCCCTCAAGCGCTGCTTCCGACCACCGCGAAGCGAGGCCTGTGGCGTGCCACAACGCCCACAGGACGGATTCAGCATTCGCTCCGGGTTCTTTGACGGCAGCAGTTCCCGCTGCCAGCATCCGGGCGAGGCGGCGGGCCGCGCTGGCCTCCATGCCCAACGTGCCCAGCGAGCCCGGTTGCAGCAGGGCTTCCACCAAAAGGGCATCGCTGGAACGGCCGCCGCCGCCCTGCAGCTCTTCGCGTCGCAGGGATTGGCGAAGCCGCCGCAACTCGATGGCGGAGGCACCGCCAAGACGGGAGGTCAGAAGAGAAACAGCCGCCTCGGGGGTGAGCGTAGCGGGATCGAGGGCCACTGCGAAGGCCTGCAGGAGTGGGCGTACGGCAACCTCGTCCCGCACGGCGGAGTCAGCCACCGGCACGCGCACGGGTATTCCTTGGCCGCTCAGATACCGCTGCAGTTGCGAAATCTGTCCGCCATTGCGCACGATCACCGCAATGTGGCTGAACTCCCTGCCGTCCCGCAAGTGGGCCTCCAGAATGCGCTGGGCGACATACCGGAGTTCGTGGACGGCCGACGGGAGAATGTGGCCTTCCACCGTGCCGGCTCCGGCGGTCGAGGGCTGGGCAGTGCTCGGCTGGGCTGTGGTCGGTTGGGCAGTGGTCGGTTGGGCAGTTGTCGGCTGGGCAGTGGCCGGCTGATCCAGGCGGCGCGCCAGCCTGCCCCCGGACCGCTGCGAAATCCGCGAAGCAACCCGGTTCCATGCCTCCGCTACACGAACGGCATGCCGATGGGTGATCCCGAGCGGGCGCACCAGGACATTTTCGAGGGGACCGCCCACGAGCGACGGAAGATCAGCCACCAGGTCCGGACGCGCCCCACGGAAACCCTGGACGACGGTATCCGGCGAGTACGTCACCACGATGTCCTTGTTTTCACCGATATCGGCGAGGAGTTCGAAAACCGCCGGGTTGGACTCCTGGGCGTCGTCCACCAGGATCAGGTGGAGCCGGTCACGCTCGGCGGCGAGGAAGGCCGGCGAATCCTGGAAAATCTGGCGCGCGGTGGTGATGATTCCCGCGGGGTCGAAGGCCTCGGGCATGCGCAAGTCCAGCACGTCCCTGTACTCGCGGTAGAGTTCCGCGGCGGCAATCCAGTCGGGCCGCCCGCAATCGTTGGCGAGTGCCGCCAGATCCTCGGCTGTTCGGCCGGATTCGATGATGCGGTCGAACAACTGCCGGATCTCGTGCCGGAAGCCCCTGGTTGGAAGAGCGGCGGACAAATCGTCCGGCCAGGGGAGCTCGAAGCCGGGCCGGAGGTGCCCTTCAAGCAACTCCTTGATAATGAGGTCCTGCTCCGGACCGGACAGCAGCTTTGGTTGCCGCGGCAGCGGCAGGATACCTTCCGCTTTGGCGCGCCGGATGACATCGAAGGCATACGACGCCCAGGTGCGCGCCGGCGTCGTACTTAAACTGCGGGCGAGCCGTCCCGTGAAAGTGTCCCGCAGCGCCGCGGCGGCATGCCTTCCGGGGGCGAGGATGAGGATGTTTTCCGGATCCAGGCCGTCCTGCAGGACCCGCCGGACTGCCGACTCGACGAGCACCGTGGACTTGCCCGTCCCGGGTCCTCCGGGCACCAGGACCGGGCCGCTCCCGCGGCCCAACGACACGACTGCCTGCTGGTCCGCGGACAATGACGGTGCCTCGAAGTGGACTTCGCGCGGTGGAAGCAGGCGCAGTGAGGTCGGGGTCCCCCGGTTCTTGGAAGCTGTTGCGGTCACACAGTCATTTCATCATCGGGCACCGACAAAATATGGAGCTGACGCTCCAACTGGTCCGAGATCACATCAAGGTTGTCGAAATCGGACTCCGTGGGCGACCACCTTGCAGAGGCGAGGTCTACCCGCCAGCGCCCCTCACCGGTCCGCAGGAATTCCGCATGCGCGCCGTGCAGCGGAGTGGACTCCTCGAGGTAGTGCCGCAACGCTTCCAACTCATGCCCGGGCGGAGCGTCGCCGCTGGCCCGCAGGACCCGCCACCAGCAAACGGAACTGCCATAGTGGCTCATTACGGCCCCGACCTGCCGTGGACCACCTGCTCCCAGGAGCTCTGCGATGTCGCCGTAGGAAACCGCGGCACCCGGCGGAATGAGGTCCACCACGGCGAGAACCGCCGTCACGTACTCCATCCGCATGTGATCAGCCTAGCTGCAGGAGTGTCGTACCCAATAGTGTCGGAGCCAGCCGGTAGCTTGAAACCATGAGTTCCTGGAATACCCTTCCCCGTGCAGCATTCGATCTTGAGACGACGGGTAAGAATTCCCGCTCCGCCCGCATTGTCACAGCATCCATCACTGTTGTTGACGAACATGGCGAGCTGATCAAGGAACACGAATGGTTGGCAGATCCTGGCGTGGAGATTCCGGTCGAGGCCAGTGAGGTGCACGGCATCACCACTGCCAAAGCGCGCGCGGAGGGGCGGCCCGCAGCAGACGTCACCCGGGAAGTCGCCACCGTCCTCCAGGAACTTTTCGACGCCGGCACCCCGGTTATCGCATTCAACGCCAGCTACGACTTCACTGTCCTCGCAGCGGAGTCGGCACGCCACGGCGTGCCCCAGTTGAGCCGCTTCCCGGTGCTGGATCCGTATGTCATGAACAAGCAGGTAGACCGCTTCAGGAAAGGCAAACGGACTCTGACCGCCCTGTGCGAGGAATATGGAGTGGACCTGGACAACGCCCACACGTCCGCCGCGGACGCATTGGCCACACTCAGGGTCCTGGATGCCATGGCCGGCAAATTCCCCAAGTTGCACATGCCTGCTTCCAAGCTGCACCATTTGCAAGTGGACTGGGCTGCCTCGCAGGCTGCGGACTTCCAGCAATACCTGCGGCGGAGCAAGCCCACGGCAGTCATCGAAGGCGAGTGGCCGGTCCTCCCGCCGGAGGACGCCAGCCGCGGCGGGTTCTAAACCGGAGCCCAGCGGGCAGGTTAAGACTTGCGACGCAAGTCACATGATTTTCGGGAACTCCGGAACACGCCAATATCCGGCGCCGATTTCCCAGACTGGGCCACAGTGTGAACACACAAGGGCCAACACAGCAATCATCGATGCTTATATTCGGCACAAGTGAATTCAAGCAATCACTTGTTCGATTCACGGCCTCCTGGCGGCGTGGTGACATAATTAAGTTCGGCGGGTTGAAGTCTGCTAAGGCAGCCAAGATCCAGGCGCTGCCACGTTCCCCGCCCACCGCGTAACGTCTCCGTGACCATCGATGAAAGTGATTTCTTCATGAAATTCAAAGCCCCCAAGTGGCTGGCCGCTGCCCCCGTTGCAGCAGCCCTGGTGATCTCCCTCGCAGCATGTGGCGGAGGTTCCGCCCAGCCCAGCAGCTCAGCTACGGACGCCCTCGCCGGCAGCGACCAGCAGACACTGGACAAGTACACCACCGCCGATGTCACGCCGATCGACAAGATCGACAAGTCCAAGCTTGGCCTCATCACCGACGGCACCCTCCGCGTTGGCACCCTCTCCGACGCTCCGCCGAACATCTTCATTGATCCGTCCGGCAAGTTCACGGGCTACGACAACGAGCTACTTCGCGCCATTGGCGACAAGCTGGGCCTCAAGGTCGAGTTCGCGTCCACCGACTTCTCGGCCCTGCTCTCGCAGGTGGCGAACAAGCAGTTCGACGTCGGATCCTCCTCGATCTCCACCACGGACGCGCGCCGCAAGACGGTCGCGTTCACCAACGGCTACGACTTCGGCTACATGGCCGTCGTTACGAAGAACGACGCCAAGGTCACCGGCTTCGCCGACCTCAAGGAAGGCCTCCGCATTGGCATCGTCCAGGGCACGGTCCAGGATGACTATGTCACCAACACGCTCGGCCTTGAGCCGGTCCGTTTCCCCGACTACAACACGGTTTACGGCAACGTGAAGAACGGCCAGATCGACGCTTGGGTTGCTCCTTCCCAGCAGGCTGAAGGCCAGGTCAAGGACGGCGACAACACCAAGATTGCCGAAAAGGTTGTCAACACCCAGAACTTCACCGCTTACGCCGTGAACAAGGACAACAAGGCCCTCATCGACGCCCTGAACTCCGGCCTGGACGCCGTTATCGCGGACGGCACCTGGACCAAGCTCACCTCTGAGTGGTACAAGGACCGTCAGACTGCCGCAGAGCAGACCCCTCAGGGTTGGAAGCCGGGCAGCAAGGCCGTCCAGCTCCCGGCCAAGTAAACCGGAGGTTCCGTGGATATCCTCAAGCAACTCTCCGACACCTTCCTTGACTGGGAGGCGATGGGCGAAGTCATCCCTAAGATGTTCGCCGTCGGCCTGCCGAACACCTTGGTTCTCGCAGTCATCTCAGGCATCATCGGGACACTGCTGGGCATGGCACTTGCCCTCATGGGGATTTCCCGGAACCCAGTGGCCCGGTGGATCGCCCGTGTCTACACGGACATCCTGCGTGGCCTGCCGCCGGTCCTGACCATCCTGGTGATTGGCTTCGGTTTCGGCCCCATCATCCGCGAACTGACAGGCTCCACGAGTCCCTATCCAATGGCCATCGCCGCGTTGTCGCTGATGTCCGGCGCCTACATCGGCGAGATCTTCCGCTCAGGTATCCAGAGCGTGGACAAAGGCCAGTTGGAAGCTTCGCGTGCCCTGGGGTTCGGCTACGGCGCATCCATGCGCCTGGTAGTGGTTCCCCAGGGCATCCGCCGGGTACTCCCGGCCTTGGTCAACCAGTTCATCGCGTTGATCAAGGAATCCTCCCTGGTATTCCTCCTGGGCCTGCTGGCCTCTGAACGCGAAATCTTCCAGATCGGCAAGGATGCGGCAGCCACCACCGGCAACCTCTCCCCCTACGTTGCTGCAGCTGTGTTCTACCTGGTGCTCACGATCCCGTTGACGCACTTCGTGAACTGGATTGACGCCCGCCTGCGTTCAGGCCGGCCGGAAAAGAAGGAACCGGACGATGCCGCGGCAGTCGTCGGGAAGGGAGCCCAGGCATGAGCGATTTCGCATCAGGATCACTGACGGCAAAGAACATCCACCTTTCGTTCGGCAGCAACCATGTCCTCCGTGGCATCGACCTGCACGTCGAAAAGGGCACCACTGCGTCCGTCATTGGTCCGTCAGGTTCCGGCAAGTCGACCTTGTTGCGTGTCATGAACCGGCTCATCGAGCCGGACCAGGGAGACATCCTGCTCGATGGAAAGTCCGTCCTGAAGGACAATCCGGATGAACTCCGGCGCCGCATCGGCATGGTGTTCCAGCAGTTCAACCTTTTTCCGCACAAGACAGTGGCCGAGAACATCACCCTGGCACTGCGCAAGCTCCGCGGCATGTCCAAGGACCAGGCCCGCGAAGAGGCGCTGAACCAACTGGACCTGGTGGGGTTGAAGCACAAGGCAGACACGCGTCCTGCCAACCTCTCCGGTGGACAGCAGCAGCGCGTTGCGATCGCACGCGCCTTGGCCATGAAGCCGGAAGTGATGTTCTTCGACGAGGCCACGTCGGCTTTGGACCCGGAGCTCGTCAAGGGCGTCCTGGCCCTCATGACGGACCTGGCCCAGGGCGGCATGACCATGGTGGTGGTGACCCACGAGATGGGGTTCTCCCGGAACGTCTCCGATGTGGTGACCTTCATGGATGCCGGCGTCGTCGTTGAGGCTGGTCCTCCGGAACAGCTCTTCACCGCTCCGCGGACGGAACGCCTGCAGGGCTTCCTCTCGGACGTGCTCTAAACGCAGCCGACGCACACACAGCGAAATCCCCGTCCTCCGCGGCGGTCCTCCACGGACCAGCGGAGGCCGGGGATTTGCCGTTTAAGGCTTGGCCGTGGCTTTGACCTGCAGCACAGCCAGGGCTGCGGCATCCACCTTGGCCCGGAACGCGGGATCCGTCTGTGCCTTCTGAACTACGGCCTGGTGCATTTCCGGGATCCGCGCAGGGTCCGCGCAAACCATCATGGTGCCACCGGCGCCAAAGAAGTTGGTGGCCCGCTCTGCACTGGTCCATGGTTCCAGCTGCGCGGCACTGCACATGTCATCGGAGAGGATGATTCCTTTGAACCCTGCGTCCGTCCGAAGCATCGATTCCATCACCACCGGGGAAAACGGCGCAATGTTGGCGGGGTCGATGCGGTCGTAGTAGGCGTTGGACAACATAACCCACTGGGCACCGCCACGGATGGCTGTGTTGAACGGCGCCAACGCGGGGTCCGTACGGGTGGTTTCTGTATCCCGCACGTCCTTGCTGACATCCGTGTTGGGAACCACCCGGCCCAGTCCGGGATAGTGCTTCACGACGGGCGCCACTCCGGCATCGGCCAAGCCTTGTGCAAAGGCGTTCCCGAGCACCGACACTTGCTCCGGTGTGTAGCCGTACTGGCGCTGGAAGCGTCCGATCGGACCGTTGGATGGAGCGAACTCCGCGCTCTTTACCGTGTCAAGGACAGGGGCCAGGTCCACGTTGACCCCGGCGCTTCGCAGTTCCCTCCCCCACAAGGCCGCGCTGGAACGCAGCTTGTCGGGCCCCAGTCCGGCCTGGGCCACTGCCGACGGTATGGCGGAGAACCCGGGCCCGGAGAGAACCTGCACGTTGCCGCCCTCCTGGTCCGTGGCTACGAACAAGGGAAGGTTTCCGGTGGTGGCTGGCGAGACCGTGGCTTTCAAGGAAGCCACCACGTCGGCCGTCGCGGCTGCCCCGGCTTTGCTGCGTCCGCTCAGGTAGACATTTCCCACGTGGTACTTGCCCAATGCCTCCATGGTCCCGGGGTCGGGGCCGGTTGCCTTGGCCGCGACCATGAACAGCTGCCCTGCCCGCTTCTCGAGGCTCAGGGTAGAGAGCTGCCGGGCAGCTGCATCCTCGGTTGCCGGGGGTGATACCCCCGTTGCGGAGGGGGTCGGCTGCGGGGACGGAGCCGCGTCCGACGGCGCGGCGGCGGCTGAACGACTGGGCAGAGCCGAAGACGTCGATGAGGGACCGGGTGATTCCGATGGGGCGGGATTGCCGCCGCTGACGGTGCATCCGGAGGCCATTACCGCGATGACTCCTGCCGCCGCAAGTGTAGTGCTGAGCGATGCAATGGTCTTGGTGGTACGCATGGCAAACCGTTGATTCGTTGGGGTTGGGTTTCCCCTACGAGCCTACCCCGCCTACGCAAACGGCGCCTTCGAAAGCTGCTGCCTGCAACTTTCGAAGGCGCCGAAGTCCTGGCCTAGGCTTGGGCGGAGGCAGCGGCCTTGGCTGCGGCCGGAAGCGCGTCAAAAATGCGGTTCATCGCGGCGTCATCGTGTGCCGCGGACAGGAACCAGGCCTCAAAGACGGACGGCGGCAGGTACACGCCGGAGTCCAGCATGGAGTGGAAGAAAGGCGCGTAGCGGAAGACTTCCTGGGCCTGCGCGTCTGCGTAATTGTGGACTCCGTTGGCGGAGGTGCCGAAGGAGACAGAGAACAGGTTCCCTGCCCGCTGGATGGAGTGGTCCACTCCGGCGGCGTCCAACGCAGACGAAAGGGCCGCGGAGAGTTCCAGGGAGCGCGCATCAACGTGGGCATAGACCTCGGGTGTTGCGTGGGTCAACGTGGCGACACCGGCCGCCATGGCAACGGGGTTCCCGGACAACGTTCCGGCCTGGTAAACGGGGCCCAACGGGGCCAGGTAGTCCATGACATCCGCGCGGCCGCCAAGGGCCGCCGTCGGCATGCCGCCACCAATCACCTTGCCAAAGGTGAGCAGGTCCGGTGCCCAACCCTCCTGGCGTCCGGTCAGGCCCCAGTAGCCGGCGTAGCCGGTGCGGAAGCCGGTCAGGACTTCGTCCAGGATCAGGAGGGCGCCGTGTTCTTTGGTAATCCGGGACAGTCCTGCGTTGAAGCCTTCGGCAGGAGTAACGACGCCCATGTTGGCCGGTGCTGCCTCGGTGATCACAGCGGCGATGTGGCTGCCGTGCGCTGCGAATGCTTCCTCAACGGCGGCGAGATCGTTGTAGGGCAGGACCAGGGTCTCCGCAGCGGCCGCGGCCGTGACGCCGGCAGAGCCGGGCAGGGCAAGTGTGGCCACCCCTGAGCCGGCGGACGCCAGGAGGCCGTCCAAGTGGCCGTGGTAGCAGCCGGCGAACTTGATGATGAGGTTGCGGCCGGTGAAACCGCGGGCCAGGCGGACGGCCGTCATGGTCGCCTCGGTACCGGTGGAAACCATGCGGAGGCGCTCGACGGCGGACACGCGTTCCTTGACAAGGGCGGCCAGGTTGGCCTCATCCGGAGTGGAAGCGCCGAAAGAGAGGCCACGGTCAACAGCCGCGTGCACAGCATCCAGCACTGCCGGGTGCGCATGGCCCAGGAGTGCCGGACCCCACGAGCAGACCAGGTCCACGTATTCCTGGCCATCGGCATCGGTGAGGTAGGCGCCCTTGGCCGAGACCATGAACTTCGGTGTTCCGCCCACGGAACCAAACGCACGGACCGGCGAGTTGACCCCGCCGGGCATCAGCGACTGGGCGCGGTCGAACAGCTGGTCGGACACAGGGGTGTTTGAAGTCATGGTTCCTATTCTTTCAGTGATGATGGAGCTGCCTGCTGGATCGGCGCCAGGCGTCAGCCCGCGTCTGCTTCCGCTTCGCCCAGGAGTTCGGCTACGCGGGGCGCAACTTCCGTCCCGTACAACTCGATGCAGCGCAGCATGGACTGGTGCGGCAGTGTTCCGTTGCTGTATTTGAGGTCGAACCGGTCCACGCCGAGGTTGCTCTTGAGCAGGGCGATCTTCCGGGCCACAGTTTCGGGGGAACCCACGTACAGCGCTCCTTCGGGGCCGCACATGGCGTCGAATTCGCCGCGGTTTCCCGGTCCCCAGCCTCGCTCGGCGCCGATCCGGTTGCGTTGTTCGAGCCAATGCGGGAACAACTCCTCGCGGGCGGCTTCATCGGTGTCGGCAATGAAACCTGGCGAATGCGTCGCGATTTGCCGCATGGGGTGGCCATACCTGGCCATGGCGTCCCGGTAGAGGTTCACCAGTGGCGCGAACCGCCGCGGCTCTCCGCCAATGATGGCAAAGATGATCGGGTAGCCGTATTCGGCGCAGCGCACTACGGACTCGGGCGTCCCGCCCACCCCGATCCAGGCCGGCAACAGGTGGTGCTGCAGGCGGGGATAGACCTGGAGTCCGTTGACGTTGGGGCGGGTGCGCCCTTCCCAGTGCACGGGCTTCTGCGCGCGGACTTTGTGGAAGAGGTCCAGCTTTTCCTCGAACAGGACCTCGTAATCGGCTACATCGAGCCCGAACAGGGGGAACGATTCGATGAACGATCCCCTGCCGAGCATCACTTCGGCGCGTCCGTTGGAAAGGGCATCAACCGTGGCAAAGCGCTGGAACACCCGGATGGGATCGTCCGAGCTCAGGACCGTCACGGCAGTTCCCAGACGGATCCTCGACGTGACTGCGGCGGCCGCCGCCAGGAAGACTTCAGGTGCTGACACCGCGAAATCACGGCGGTGGTGCTCCCCCACTCCAAACGCATGGATTCCTACGGCGTCCGCCAGCTTGGCTTCTTCCAGAAGCTCGCGCAGGACCTGGGCGTGTTCCTTGGGATTTCCCTCGGCATCAAGCCCGGCGTCACCAAAAGTATTCAGGCCCAGCAGGATGCGTCCAGCACCAACCGGCGCCGTGGGATCGGACGGTGCAAGGGTCATCAGGACTCCTTCAGCCAGCCTGCCAGTTCGGAGGCCCAGTAGGTCAGCACGGTATCGGCACCGGCCCGCTTGATGCCGAGCACGGATTCCGTGATGGCCCCACGCCGGTCGATCCAGCCGTTCGCGGCGGCCGCTTCGATCATGGCGTACTCACCGGAGATTTGGTAGGCCGAGACGGGCACCGGACTCATGGCTGCCACATCGGCAAGGATGTCGAGGTAGCTCATGGCGGGCTTCACCATGACCATGTCCGCTCCCTCTTCGAGGTCCAACTCCACTTCGAGAATCGCTTCGCGGCGGTTCGCAGCGTCCATCTGGTAGGTGCGGCGGTCGCCCTTGAGCTGGGAGTCGACAGCTTCCCGGAAAGGTCCGTAGAAGGCGGAAGCGTACTTGGCAGCGTAGGCCAGGATGGCAGTGTTCTTGTGGCCGGATTCCTCCAACGCCTGCCGGATCACGGCGATCTGGCCGTCCATCATTCCGGAGGGGCCCAGCACGTGCGCGCCGGCCTCAGCCTGCGCAACGGCCATCTGTCCGTAGATCTCCAACGTGGCATCGTTGTCCACGTAGCCGTTGGCATCCAGGACTCCGCAGTGTCCATGGTCCGTGAACTCATCGAGGCAGACATCGCCCATGATCACGAGGTCGTCGCCCACTTCGGCTTTGACATCCCGAATCGCCTTGTTCAAGACGCCGTCCGGGTCCAGGGACGCCGTACCGCGGGCATCGCGCACTGCAGGAACGCCGAACAGCATGATGCCGCCTACACCCAGTGCAACAGCCTCGGACGCCGCCCGCTTGAGGGTGTCGGTGGTGTGCTGGACGACTCCGGGCATCGAGGTGATGGGGCTGGGCTCGGTCAGGCCCTCCCGGATGAAGGCCGGCAGGATGAGGTCTGCAGGCGCCAGGCGGTTCTCGGCCGTGAGGCGTCGCATGGCGGGGGTGGTGCGCAAGCGGCGGGGACGGTGGTTCGGAAAACTCATTGGGGGTTCCCTTCGTTGGCAAAGATGGTTTCCAGGGCGGTTGCAATGCCCGCCGGTGTGGGTTCCTTGGCTGTTGCCGCCACGGGCAGGCCAATCCGGGCGGCCTCG
This sequence comes from Paenarthrobacter sp. NPDC089988, assembly GCF_044748465.1. Taxonomy (NCBI): domain Bacteria; kingdom Bacillati; phylum Actinomycetota; class Actinomycetes; order Micrococcales; family Micrococcaceae; genus Paenarthrobacter; species Paenarthrobacter sp. NPDC089988. Next base: position 286,216 of record NZ_JBIVGD010000002.1, on the reverse strand, counting down.
GCGGCAGTGGGGCGGCCGATCGCAACCAGGCGGCAGGCCCCAAGCGGCAGCAGGGCTTGGGAGATCCGGCGCACCGCGCTCGGGGAGGCAGCGACGATCGCGTCCAGTGCCCCGGCGCCGAGCCGCGCCTTCACGGCTTCAGCCGTCAGTTGCGGCGGGAGCCCGTCATCGGAAAGTCCGACGGCGGCAGGCAGCTCCGCTGTCAGCCGCCGCGAATCATGGGCCGGGTACTCGACCGTGTGATAGGCAGTAACTGCGTCAACGGTGGCACCCTTGGCTGCCAGCCCCTCCCGCAGGTGCGGTGAGGCGATGTCCGCTTGGGGCAGGAAGATCCGTGCATTTGGCGCGTCCCACAGCTCGAGAAGGCCTTCGGCGGACTGCTCACCAGTGGGGCAAAGGTCAACGTGCAGCCCGGCGGCTTCGAGTGCCCGCTGTGACGACAAACCAACGGTGGCCACTTTCGTGCCGGCTGGCACCAGTTGTGAAGCGGTTGTGCCGCGTTCGGCTGCCTTCCCTATCAGGACACGCAGCGTGGTGGTACTGCTGACCACCAGCCACTCGTAGCCGCCGGCGGCGAGCGTGTCCAAGGCAGAATCCAAGGAGGCCTGGTCGGTGGCCTGCTCAAAGTCGATGAGGGGAAGGACCAACGGTATGGCCCCCTTGCTCCTCAGCAGGGCAGCAAGCGTGCGGGCGCGGTCGGCGCTCCTGGTGATCAGGACACGCCGACCCTGCAAGCCCGCAGCAGCCATGGGTTCAGGAGGCAGCAAGGTCCGCAATTTCAGCGGCACCGGCCGCGAGCAGCTGTTCGGCAACCTCGATGCCGAGCAGGGTGGCGCCTACCTCGGTCAGGCCGTCGGTGGCCTTCTTTTCGCGCACTGTACGGGTCCCGTCCACGGCACAGACCACGGCTTCCAGGTGCAACATGCTGCCCTTGCGGTACGCGTAGGCACCCACTGGGGCGGCGCATCCGGCCTCCAGCCTGGCCAGTACGGCACGTTCGGCCGTAACCGCAAGCCGGGTGTCGTCGTCGTTCAACGCCGCCAGGGCCTGGGCCAGCACCACGTTGCCACCGTCCGCGGAACCATCATGCTGTGGCGCGTCGGGCGTGCGGCACTCAATGGCAAGGGCACCTTGGCCCGGGGCGGGCAGCATCACGGAGGTATCGAAGAATTCGGAAACCGTATCCAGCCGCCCCATGCGTTCGAGTCCTGCGGCGGCGAGGACTACAGCGTCAAGGTCGTTCGATTTGCCCTCCACCACCTCGTCCACGGCGTTGCCAGGCAGCCCGGGTACCCGGTTGAGGCGGGTGTCCACGTTGCCGCGGATATCCAGCACCTCGATGTCCGGGCGGGCTGCACGAAGCTGCGCTGCACGCCGCGGCGATCCAGTGCCCACCTTGGCGCCGCCGGGGAGTTCCGCCAGCGTCAATCCGTCCCGTGCGCACAGGACGTCCCGCACATCCACGCGCGGCGGCGTAGCGGCGATGCTCAATCCAACGGCCGCCCCGGTGGGGAGGTCCTTGAGGGAGTGCACGGCTACGTCGCAACTCTCAATGAGCAAGGCGTCGCGCAGCGCGGCAACGAACACCCCGGTGCCACCCATCTGGGACAGCGATCCGGTCCTGACGTCGCCTTCTGTCCTGATGTGGACCAGTTCCACGGGGAAGCCCCCGACGGCGGCCAACTGGTCCGCCGTCTGCTGGGTCTGCGTCAGGGCCAGTTTGCTGGCCCTGGTGCCGATGCGAACTGTCACTTGCTGGCCTCCGGGGCGGGGTAGGCCTCATGTCCGATGCCAATGCTGGAGCCGACCTCGGCGATGACCGGCTTGGCCCCGCGGAAGTTTTCGCAGCAGTTGGGACGGCACACGTCGTACCAGGGTCCGAGATCCGTCACATGCGGACGGTCGGCGATGTTGTTTTCGAGGGTGCGTTCGCAGATCAAGTCCACCAGTCCGGACACAAAAGCGGCGTGCGTTCCCGGAGTGGGAACGCGGGTGGCTTCGATGCCCAGGTTCTTGCAGGTTTCCAAGGCTTCCGTGTCCAGGTCCCACGCAACTTCCATGTGGTCGCTGACAAAACCCAGGGGAACGATGACCACACCGCGGACACCCTCGGGAGCGATTTCCTCAAGGTGGTCATTGATGTCCGGTTCAAGCCAAGGAATGTGGGGCGCTCCGGAACGCGACTGGTAAACGAGGTCCCAAGCGACGTTCGGAGCCACGACGTCCATGATGGCCTTGGCGTTGGCAAGGTGCTGGGCGGCATAGGCGGAACCTTCCGCGAATTCGCGGGGCTCGTCCTCCGAGCGGCCTGCGGCCTCCGCGTCCCTGGTAGGGATGGAGTGCGTGGCGAACAGGACCCGGATGCCGGAGTCGGGATCGGCAACGCCTGCAGCGGAAAGCTTGGCACGGATTTCCTCGAGGCCGGCGGCCGTCCCCTCCAGGAAGGGCTGTACCACTCCGGGGTGGTCGAAGTACTGGCGGATCTTGTCCACTTCCAGTTTTCCGTCGAGGCCAGTTTCCGTCAGGGCGATGCCGATATCTTCGCGGTACTGGCGGCAGCTGGAGTAACAGGAGTAGATGCTGGTGGTGAGCATCAGGATCCGGCGGTGCCCGGCGTCGTAGGCGTCCTGCAAAACGGGGGCGATGTACGGGTCCCAGTTGCGGTTGCCCCACAACACCGGCAGTTCGATGCCGCGCTTGTCGAGTTCGGCTTCAATGGCTGCCTTCAACTCGCGGTTCTGCTGGTTGATGGGGCTGATGCCACCAAAAGCACGGTAGTGGTGCGAGACCTCCTCCAGTCGCTCGTCGGGGATGCCGCGACCACGGGTGACATTGCGCAGGAAGGGAATGACGTCTTCCTGGCCTTCGGGTCCACCGAAGGAGGCGAGCAGGACGGCGTCGTAGTGCTTCGCTTCCTGGCGGCCGCGTTCGGTGGCCTGGTTCAGTTCGGTGGAGACGGACAGCCCGCTCATGCAAGGACCTCGGCGATCTCGGCAGCCGTGACGCGGCGGCCGGTGTAGAAGGGAATCTCTTCGCGCACGTGGTTACGGGCGTCGGTGGCGCGCAGGTGGCGCATCAGGTCCACCAAGTCAACCAGTTCGGGCGCCTCCAGCCCGAGGATCCACTCCCAGTCCCCCAGCGCGAAAGAGGACACGGTGTTGGAAATGACCTGCGGGAATTCGCGGCCCAGGAGGCCGTGGTCGCGGAGCATCTTGCCCCGCTCTTCGGCGGGCAGGAGGTACCACTCGTAGGAGCGGACGAACGGGTAGACGCAGAGCCACGTGCTGGGCTCGACGCCACGGGCATAGGCAGGAACGTGGCTCTTGGCGAACTCGGCCTCGCGGTGCACGCCCATGGCCGACCAAACGATCTCCGTACCGGCGAACAGCTTGCTGCGGCGGATGGAGCGGACCGCAGCCTGGAGGTCTTCGGGCTTGGCACCGTGGAGCCACACCATGATGTCCGCATCCGAGCGCATGGCGGAAACGTCGTAGCTGCCCCGCAGGACCACGCCGTTCGCCGCGAGCTTTTCGACAAGTGTCTCGAATTCCTGCGCGGCATCGCCGCTGCGCAGGACGTCGGCTGAGCGCTTGAAGACGGTCCAGAGCGTAAAGAACTGTTCTTCGTTTTCAGAAGTTTTAGTGACAGATTCGGCAGAAGTGTGGCTCATGGTTTCAAGTTTGCCCCGCGCGGGCCGCTAAGTCGAAACGGATTTGTTCTACAAGGCGTAGAAGTGACATAAATCACGTAACAGTGGGATCCTCGGCCCGCAGGGGCGCCACCTGCGCGCGCGTGTCCGCGACCACCGCGGCGAGGCCGTTGCCGGCCAGCCAGCCGCCAACCACAGTCAATCCGTCGGCCGAGCCAACCACTTTGCGCACCTGCGTTACGCGCTGTTTATGACCGACGGCGGCAAACGGCAGGGCGCCCGCCCAGCGCACCACATCCCAATCGAGGATGTCCGTCCGGGACACCGGAACCGTAAGAAGCGCTGAGGCATCCTCCAGGGCTGCCGACAACAGGACATCGTCGTCGAGCGCAGAATCCGGCACCCCTGAATCCTCCAGCCGGCCGTAAGAGAGACGCACCACGTGCGTTCCAGGGCCGGCCTCCTCGGCCAGCCAGTCCCATTTCGCCGTGGCATGGGTGAGGGCTTTCGCGCGGATTCCCGCGGTCTGCGGTGCCACCAGGATACCCGTGCCCCTTGGCCGTCCGTCCAGTTCCGGAAGGTCCACCACGAGCGTCACCAGGCTGACCAGCGGACCGGGCCCAGGGCGCAGGTCAGCCAGGCCGGGCAATGAATCCTCCAGCAGCCCGACGGCGGCAGGGCCATCGAGCGCGACCACCAGCCGATCGGCGTCGTACGCCTCCCCACCCGCGGTGACCTGCCAGCCGTGGGACGTCTTCCGGGCGGAGTCCACACGCTTGTCGGTGAGCAAGTCCACGCCGCGTTCCCGGAGGTCCTTGACCAGTGCGCCCACCAACGTGTGCATCCCACCGGCCAGGCCTCCGACGGCGGAACCAGCCTTGGCGGGCACGGAGCCCGTCCCGCGGGCGGCTTGGCGCTGGCTGGCCACGGCGGCGGCCAACGAACCCTGCTTCCGGAGTCCGGCACGCAAGCCCGGGGCCACCATGTCCACGTCCAGCAGCGCGGGGTCTGCAGAATGTACGCCGCCCACCACCGGCGCGACCAGCCTTTCGAGGACGGTCTTGCCCATGCGGGCACGGACCAGCTCCGAAACGCTGGTGACATCGGAAGAAGTTCCAACTGAGGCGGGAATCCACCGGTCAAGGGAGGCACGGAGTGCCCCTGCAAAGCCCAGGGAACGCCTTACCTCGGGATCCCACGGATTCGCGGGAATTCCCAGAACACCGGTCTTGGGGAGTTCACGGGCGCCCTCGGGCAGTTGCACCCAGGCTCCCCCGGGATGCGGAGCGACTATCCGCGATTCCAGGCCAAGCTCCCGCGCAAGATCCGCCACGGCCGTGGAGCGCGTGGCGAAGGACTCGGCTCCACTGTCCAACGAAAGGCCAGCCACCGTGTGCCCACCAACGCAGCCACCCCACGACCCCGTAGCTTCAAGGACGGTGACTGCAATGCCCGCCATGGCAAGCTCCCTCGCGGCCACCAGCCCTGAGATTCCGCCGCCAACCACGACGGCGGACGGGCCCTGGGATTCGGTGTGTCCCCCGCGCACGGGCCCTACTTGGCAGGGATGGAGTGGATGAGTTCCACCACCCGGGTCAGAACGGTGGGGTCGGTTTCGGGCGGAACACCGTGGCCCAGGTTCAGCACGTGGCCGGGCGCGTGCGAACCCGCCTCGATGACCTCGCGGACGTGGGCTTCCAGGATCTCCCACGGCGCAGAGAGAAGGGCAGGATCAATGTTGCCCTGCAAAGGGACCGTGCCACCGAGGCGGCGGTTGGCCTCGTCAAGCGGCAGGCGGTAGTCCACGCCAACCACGTCCACGCCGACGTCCCGCATGGCCACCAGGAGTTCCGATGTTCCGGTACCGAAGTGCACCAGCGGCGCACCCAGTCCCCGGACGTGGTCCAGCGCCCGGGCCGATGCCGGAGCGACGAACTTGGAATAATCGGCCAAGCCCAAGGAGCCGGCCCAGGAATCGAACAACTGTCCAGCGGAAGCGCCGGCCTCGAGCTGCGCCTGGAGGAACAGGCCAGAGGCATCGGCGGCCCAGCTCGCCAGGGCCTGCCACGTCTCAGGATCCGCGTGCATCATGGTCCGCGGGCCGAGGTGGTCGCGGGACGGGCGGCCTTCAACCATGTAGGCGGCAAGGGTGAACGGTGCGCCGGCAAAACCGATCAACGGGGTCTTGCCCAGTTCGGCGACGGTCAGGCGGACGGCTTGGCGGATGGGCTCCAGGGCCTCCCAGGTCAGCTCCGGGAGGGCCGCAACATCCTCGGCGGTCCGGACCGGCTTGTCCAGCACCGGCCCCACGCCGGGGACAATGTCCACGCCCACGCCGGCGAGCTTGAGCGGAATCACGATGTCCGAGAAGAAGATGCCGGCGTCCACGTCGTGGCGGCGGACGGGCTGCAGTGTGATCTCGGCGGCAAGTTCCGGCCGCAGGCACGAGTCCAGCATGGCCACACCTTCGCGGACCTTCAGGTACTCGGGCAGCGATCGGCCGGCTTGGCGCATGAACCACACCGGCCTGCGGGACGGCGTACCGCCGCGGTAGGCGGTGATGAGCGGCGAGTCCGAGGTACGGCCGTCATTCAACGGGTGCCCGGGGCCGAGCTTGCCCGCAGGGGCGTTGAGGGCCGTATTGTTGGATGCTGCCGCGCTAGAAGTCATGCCTTCGATTGTGCCGAAAATCCGGGGCAAAAGATAACGACAGGCTGTCACGTTGCAAGCGATGCGCCCCACAGTGGCGGGAGTCACCTGCGATGGTGTGGATCGCCACGGCGGTACATTGTTCTACCGGGCTACGAAAAAGCTATGATTGGGTTGCTGTGGTTCTTTTCTCATTGGTGGCTACACACGCCGACATCGATCTTGAGACCGTCGCTCAGTTGAGCAACGGTTCATCCGGTCTTGCCTCCGCTGCGCTCACCGGATCCCCCGTCGTGTCCGGCGCCGTAGTCCTGGCTACCTGCAACCGCTACGAGATTTACGGCGAAACCAGCCATGGGGCTGACGTCGAAGCCGCACGCTCGGCCCTCGTTTCGCAGATCAGCGAACTCAGTGGGCTCAACGAACAACTCGTCTCCCGTTCCTTCAGCACCCATGCCGGCCCCGACGTCACGCGCCACCTTTTCGCTGTGAGTGCGGGCCTTGACTCTGCCGTGGTGGGCGAGCGCGAGATCGCCGGGCAGGTCCGCCGCGCCCTGATCACCGCCCAGCAGGAAGGCACCGCAAGCTCAGGCCTTGTCCGGCTGTTCCAGGCCGCCTCCAAGACCGCCAAGGACGTCGGAGCACAGACTGCCCTTGGTTCGCGTGGGCTCTCGATCGTCTCCGTGGCCCTCGATCTCGCAACGGATCTTTCCGATACCGACGACTGGACAGCCAAGAAGGTGGTGGTCTTCGGTACCGGAGCCTACGCCGGCGCCACCATGTCCCTGCTTCGCGAACGTGGTTGTACAGACGTTTCGGTCTACTCATCCTCCGGCCGCGCCGAGGGCTTCGTGGCCACCCGGGGTGGAACAGCGCTCGACGCCGACACCCTCCCCGCTGCTGTCGCGGCGGCGGACGTCATGATCGGCTGCAGCGGCTCGGACACCCGGGTGGAGGCCGCCGACCTCGCCAAGGTCCGCGCCACGTCCGGCAAGACGTTGATCGCCATCGACCTGGCCCTCACCCATGACTTTGATCCCGCGGTGGGTGAACTCGACGGCGTGGAACTCCTGACGCTTGAATCGGTCCGTCTCGCAGCACCCCAGGAACAGGCCGAATCCCTGTCCCAGGCAAGCGCGATTGTCAGCGGAGCAGCCCGGGCTTTCGAAGCCGAACGTGAATCGCGCTCCATCGATTCGGCCATTGTCGCCCTGCGCCGCCACACCATGAATGTGCTCGACTCCGAAATGGAGAAGGTCCGGGCCCGTCACGGTTGCACAGCCGCAGCCGAGGAAGTGGAGTTCGCCCTGCGCCGGATGGTCAAGCAACTCCTCCACGTTCCCACGGTCCGCGCCCGCGAATTGGCCGCCAACGGCCAGCAGGACGAGTACGTGGCCGCACTGGAAGCCCTGTACGGCATCCAGGTGGAGCAGCCGCAGGCCGCACCGGCCGCGGCCGAGTGTCCCGTGGATCACCAGCAGCTGCGCTCCGAAAGCGCCTGAACGTTCCGAAAGCGCCTTAACAGGGTCCCGCCGCGACCGGGATGTCCGGATCAGGCCACCAAGTCTTCCTTGGGCAAGTGGCGTTGGAGTCCTGTCATAATTCCGCCCGGATGCACGGCGAACGCCCGCACCCCTCAGTAAACAGGCTTCTCCGGTTCGACGTCCCGGACCCAGGCAAGGATGCCGCCGTCAAGATGGCTGACGCGGTCGTACCCGGCCTTGCGGGCAGCCTCCAGGACTGTAGCGGAGCGTGTTCCTGCCTTGCAGTGGAACACGATGTCCCGGTTCTGCGGCAGGTCCACCCAGGCTTCGCCCGAGAGGATGCGGCCCTGCGGGATCAGTACGGCGCCGTCGATGTTGACGATGCTGTATTCGCCGGACTCCCTGACATCCACCAGGTCGAAGTCCCGCTCCCCTGCCGCACGCTCGGCCAGCATCTGCGCCAATTCCGTGGCCGTCACCGTGTGCGCCTGGTCAGTGGGTGCCGGAGGGGTGACACCGCAGAAAGCCTCGTAGTCGGTCAGTTCGGTGATCGGCTCGGCTTCCGGGTCCTTGGACACCTTGATCTCGCGCCAGCTGCCGCCCAGGGCGTCGAAGAGCGCGACGCGCCCAAGAAGCGAACGCCCGACGCCGGTAATCAGCTTGACTGCCTCGGTGACCATGAGCGAGCCAACGGCTGCACAGAGCATGCCGAAGACGCCGCCCTCACCGCAGGACGGCACGGAGCCCGCTGGCGGCGCTTCAGGGTACAGGTCGCGGTAGGTGGGGCCGTGCTCGCCCCAAAAGACGCTTACCTGTCCGTCGAACCGGAAAATGGAACCCCACACGTAGGGCTTGCCCAAGATCGCGGCTGCGTCATTAACGAGGTACCTGGTTGCGAAATTGTCCGCGCCATCCAGAATGAGGTCGTATTGCGCAAAGAGGTCCAACGCATTCGAGGAATCAAGGCGGTCATTGTGCAGCACCACCTTAACCAGCGGATTGAGCTCGGCAATGGCGTTGCGTGCCGATTCGATTTTGGGGATTCCAACGTCCTTGACTCCGTGGATCACCTGGCGTTGCAAATTGCTGAGGTCCACCACGTCGTCGTCGATAATCCCCAACGTACCGACGCCTGCCGCGGCCAAGTACAGCAGCGCCGGCGAACCGAGCCCTCCGGCGCCTATGACAAGAACTTTCGCATTCTTAAGCCTGCGTTGGCCCACGGCTCCAATTTCCGGAATGATGAGATGCCGGGAGTACCGTTCCACCTCGGCCGGCGACAGTCCGGCGGCAGGTTCAACGAGGGGCGGCAGGACCGCGGGCGCAGGGTGGGCAGCAAGAATTGAGGCCATACCCCAATGTATGCCTGCCGATGCCGCCCGGTCATATTACCCACCGGTACAGTGGTCATAACTGCAAAGGAAAGGCGGCAGACTGTGGCTGACGGCGCACGGGCAAACGATGGGGCACCAGCAAAGCAGGAACGGATTGGTTCACCGCGCTCAGCAAGGTTGCCGCGGGACGAACGCCGTGCGCAATTGCTCAACGCTGCCTTGGAAGTCTTCGTGTCCAACGGCTTCCACGGAGCGGCCATGGATGAGATCGCCGAGACTGCCCATGTAAGCAAGCCGGTGCTGTACCAGCACTTCCCGTCCAAGCGGGAGCTCTACATGGCGTTGCTGGACAGCCACTTGGCCGCCCTGACGGAACTGATGCTCACCGCGCTGAATTCCACCACGGACAACAAAGAGCGCGTCAAGGCCGTTATGCGCGCCTACTACAAGTTCATTGCGGACGACGACCAAGCGCACCGGCTGGTCTTCGAGTCGGACCTGATCAACGATCCCGATGTCAGTTCCCGCCTGGAAACATTCAATAAGACTTTTGCGGATGCCGTGGCCCATGTCATTGCCGAAGACACCAAGCTCCCCCCTCTTGAAGCCCAACTGCTGGGCCGTGGCCTGGCCGGAATGGCGCAGGTCAGCGCACGGTACTGGCTCGAAACTGACGGAAACCTGGACCTCGATGTGGCCAGCGATCTGATCTATCGTTTAGCTTGGCGCGGAATCAGTCGATTCCCCAAAGAGTCCTAGGCTACAAATAAAGGACTGACCTAATTCTTGATTGGCTTGGAGGCCTTGCTGTGGAAGTAAAGATCGGCATTCAGAACGTCGGCCGTGAAATTGTGCTCGAATCCGCATTGGATGCTGACGCCGTAGCCAAGCTTGTTGCGGACGCCCTCTCCAAGGGTTCGGAGTTGCGGTTGACGGACGACAAGGGCCGCCAGGTGATCGTTCCCGGCAACGTCCTGGGCTACGTCGAAATCGGCGCCGAAGAAGTCCGGCGCGTGGGCTTCGGCGCACTCTGACATTTTGCCCTGACTACTGCCGCTAAGGAGTCCCCATGCTTTCACTCGTCGTTGTTGCGTTTGCGACTGTCGCCACCGGTTTCCTGGTGTGGGCAAATGACAAACGGCACGGCAAGTACGGCATTGCCCTGCCGGCCGGAGTGTCGTTGGGCATCGGCGCACTGGCCTGGGTGGCTTTCATCGCGGCCGGCCTGGGCTACCAGCCTGGGCTGACGTGGATTCCCTATGTGCTGCCCATCGTGCTGGGTACAGCTGCTGCGGCAGGCGCCGTGGTCTACCTGGGCCGTACGCGCACCTCGCGGGATACTACGGCCCTGACCAAGGCCCTGCGCCTCTAGGCAATTCCCGGACAAAACCGGGTGCTTAAACAGCTGTGGCCACCGCCCCAAAGGGTGGTGGCCACAGCTGTTTAAGTGTCAGAGGAACTCTGCGCGGCCCTCCATGGCCGATGACGCCAGGGCGTGCTCCCGGCGTGGAATCCGTCCGGCCTGACGGGCGAACCGGCCAGACAGCACGGCGTGTTTGAAAGCCTCGCCCATCAGGGCCGGGTTCTGGGCCCGGGTCACAGCGGTGGCCAGGAGGACAGCGTCACACCCCAGCTCCATGGCAAGCGCCGCGTCGGAGGCCGTGCCGATACCCGCGTCCAGGACCACCGGAACAGAAGCGCGGGAGACGATGACCTCGATATTGTGCGGATTGAGGATACCCAGGCCCGTTCCGATCGGCGCGCCGAGCGGCATGACGGCAGTGGCGCCAAGGTTCTCCAGGCGCAGGGCCAACACGGGATCGTCGTTGGTGTACGCGAACACCTTGAAGCCCCGGTTCACCAATTGTTCCGTGGCCTCCACGAGCTCCACCGCGTCAGGAAGAAGGGTGTGTTCGTCCGCGATGACCTCGAGCTTGACCCAGTCGGTCTCCAGCGCCTCTCGGGCCAGTTCAGCGGTCAGCACGGCGTCCTTGGCCGTGAAGCAGCCTGCGGTGTTGGGCAGCACGCGGATGCTGTTGTCCACCAGGAGTTGGAAGAGTGAACCGGCCTCTGCCGGAGAGTAGCGCCGCATGGCCACGGTGGTCAGTTCCGTCCCGGAGGCCAGGAGTGCGGCTCCGAGGCCTTCGAGGCTGGGGGCGCCTCCCGTTCCCATGATGAGGCGGGACGTCAGTTCAACACCGTCAATGACCAAGGGGTCAATCCGGGTTTCGATGCTTGTTGTGGTCATGGTTCAGCCTCCTTGGACTGCGGTAACGAGTTCCAGCTCATCGCCTTCGGCGAGGTCCGTTGCGGCCCACTGGCTGCGCGGCACTACTTCGGAGTTGCGTGCGACGGCGACACCCAGCTTGCCGCCGTCGGCCGCCTGTCCGCGGTGGTCCAGTGCGCGGCCGGTGACGGACGTGACAAGGGTGCTGACGGAGGCCCCGTCCACTACTGAGTGGTCTGCCCCGTTGAGTTTGATGTTCATGCTGATTCCTTGGTGAATGGTCCTGTGTGCGCGGAGGAGGTATTGATGGCGGGTGCACTTCCCGGCGGCCCAAAGCGGTCCGGCCTGAAGCGCACCCACCGGGGATCGGCGGAGCCCGTTATCAAGCCGCCCACGATGGCCGCGGCTGCGGGCGTCAGGAGAACTCCGTGCCGGAAGAAGCCCGTGGCGACAATGAGGCCCTGGACCTCTCCGCCGGTGCCGGCCACCCGTCCCAGCAACGGTGCATTGTCCGGAGTTCCCGGCCTGGCGCGGGCTGTCGCTTCGAGGAGTTCCAGTTCTGCGACGGCGGGCACCAGGACCTGGGCATCGCGCAGGAGTTGGTAGACGCCCCCGGCCGAGACGGCGTTGGAACTGGCAGACAATCCGTCTTCGCGTTGGGTGGCCCCGATTACCACGGTCCCGTCCTCCCTGGGAACGATGTAGACCGGCACACCCCGCACCATTCCGCGGATGGTGCAAGTGACAAGGGGCTGCAGGGACTCCGGGACGCGGAGCCTGAGGATGTCCCCGTAGACGGGCCTCAACGGGAGATGGAGTTGCTCCGGGAGGCTGTTGACGGTTGCAGCGTCCAGGCCATTGGCAAGGACTGTTTCCCTGGCCAGGACCCGCCCACCGCTGCTGGTTTCAACGCCGGCTACGCGTCCATCCTCCCAGAGCAGGCGGACGGCCGCTTCCCGAAGGTGGAAGCCATCGCCGGCCCCCTCGATCCAACTGGTATCGGTGGGACGGTGGGCAGCCAAACCTGCCAGGAGGCACGTTGCGAGCTTGCGGGGATCCACCTGGTGGTCGGCCGGAATGTGGAACGCGCAGGAAATTTGGGGACTCAACAATGGCTCGCGCGCACGGGCGTCCCGCAGCAGGAGTGGTTCCACCTGGAGGCCCTCGGCCACCTGGACAGCCCGGAGGTCCGCGAGCGCACGGCGGTCGGCGGCGTCGGCACCCACGGCGAGGGTCGCCGTCGTGCGGTATCCGGCGGCTTCCCTCGACCCGGCGAGGCCGTCCACGAAAGCAGGCCAGCGCCGCGACGATTCCAGCATGAGTTCCAGGAGGTCTTCCTCCTGGTAGTGGAGCTCGCTGACGGGCGCCAACATGCCGGCGGCGGCAAAGGTTGCTCCACTTGCCGGTGCCGGATCGATGAGGACCACTGAACGGCCCAGGCGTCGCGCCTCGTGCGCGATTCCGAGTCCAATGACGCCGCCCCCGATGACGGCGACATCTGCGTGAATGGCTTCTGCCATGGATTCCCTTCCCTACGCCGGTACTAGCCGGATCAGGTCAAGCGGTCGGCGCTGAAGCCCTCTCAGCCGGACGGTCATAAAGACGATCGTCGCGGCTCCCGCAGTACGTGCCCAGTTTAGAGGAACTACTCTGGTTTGCATGACCCAGCCTGATCTCCTTTCCCCTGCCCGCCTGTATTTGTGCACCGACGCCCGCCGGCGGCAGGACGATTTCGAAGACTTTGTGGACGCCGCGTTCGAGGGCGGAGTGGATATTATCCAGCTCCGCGACAAGACGCTCGAGGCTGCCGAAGAATTGGAACTGCTGGAGGTCCTGAACAAGGTTGCCAGCCGCCACGGACGCCTCTGGGCCGTCAACGACCGTGCCGATGTTGCCCGTATTTCCGGGGCTCCGGTGTTCCACATCGGCCAAAAGGACATCCCTTTAAGGGCGGCCCGTGAGCTGCTCCCGGAGGGGGAAACAATCGGCCTTTCCACCCACTCGCCTGGGCAGGTGGACGCGGCAGTGGCCGCTTCCCGGGGCACTGGTGGCCTGGACTACTTCTGCGTAGGCCCGCTCTGGGCGACGCCCACAAAACCGGGCCGCGCTGCTGTGGGGCTGGACTTGGTCACATATGCTGCGGAGGCCGTAAAGCAGGCCGGGGTGGACCTGCCCTGGTTCGCCATTGGTGGGGTGGACCTTGGAAACGTGGAACAAGTAGTTGCCGCCGGCGCCAGCCGCATCGTGGTGGTTCGCGCCATCACCGAGGCGGCGGACCCGACGGCGGCCGCGCGGGCACTGCTTGCGGCGCTCGACGCGGCCTAGGCCGTCAGCCCAAGCCCCGTCATGCGGCGCCGGTGCCGTTCGGCCAACTCGGCGGTGAGCTGATGGACTGCGGCCCGGGATCCGCGTCCATCGCGCAGCAGTGGTCCCAGATCCGGGTGTTCCAGGCCCACCCGCTGGGCCTGGGTGAGGGCCTCCCCCACAATCCTGCGGCCCCAGAGCGAAAGCCGCGAAGCCAGCCGGGGGTCATCCCGCAGTGCCCGGCGCAGCAGGATCCGCAGGGCCTCCGTAGCCTGGTCGGCCGAGCAGACCTGCTGGACGAAATGCTGGATCCCGGAATCGAGGAACCCGGCGACGGTTCGGTAAAAGTCGGCCGAGACGGTGTCTATGACATAAGCCTTCGTCACCGACTCGAACCAGTCTCCGGGTGGGGTCCGCTCGTGGAAGTGGTCGAAGGAACCCTGGAACGGAAGCATGGCGTCCTCTGGATCGTTCCCCATTTCGGTGAGCCGGCCACTGATCACGGCGTAGTTTCCGAAGGCGCCAACAGCGATCTTGGCCAGCATGGCCCGTTCGCGAAGCGTGGGTGCCATGCGGGAGTCGGAGGACAACCGGCCAAAGGCGGACAACTCCCCGTAGGCCATGGCACCCAGCAGCCCGGCGGCGAACTGTCCCGGGGAGTCGTTGCGGCCTGTGGAGGTGCCCATGTTCCAAGACTATCCGTCGAATTCGGGCTAGTCTGACTTTCGTGTCACATCATCGGATAGCGCCCAACGTCGACGATTCTTCCGACCAGCTCGCGGAGTCCTTGGCCGCGCTCAGGACCGAGCTGGAACTGCCCGCGGAGTACCCCGACGAAGCGCTGGCGGAGGCACGCGCGGCCGTTGAACACCATCAACTCCCCGCCCGGGACTTGCTCGACGTTCCCTTTGTCACCATTGATCCCGCCACCTCCACCGACTTGGACCAGGCCCTTTTCATCGACCGTGCAGGCGAGGGCTACAAAGTCCTTTACGCCATTGCGGATGTCCCCTCCTTTGTTGTTCCCGATGGAGCCTTGGACGCCGAAACCAGGCAGCGCGGCCAGACCTACTACGCTCCCGACGGCCGGATTCCCCTGCACCCGGAGGTGATCAGCGAGCATGCCGGCAGCCTGTTGGCAGGGCAGGATTGCGGGGCGTTCGTGTGGGACTTCGACCTCGATGCGAACGCGGACGTCGCATCCGTCTCCGTCGCGCGCGCCACGGTCCGGAGCCGCGCGAAACTGAGCTACAAGGGCGCCCAGGAGCAGATCGATTCCGGCTCGGCCCTTCCGGTGCTCCAACTGCTGAAGGAGGTCGGGCTGAAACGCGTGGAGCTGGAACGCAAGCGTGGTGGTGCCAGCCTCAACATGCCCGAGCAGGAGATCATCCAGGCAACAGGCGGCGGCGGGTACCGGATTGTGGCTGCCCCTTCGCTTCCCGTGGAGGATTGGAACGCCCAGATCTCCCTCATGACGGGCATGGCCGCGGCCCGCATGATGCTCGACGGCAAAGTGGGGATCCTGCGCACCATGCCCGCACCGGACGAGCGCTCCTTGCTGCATTTCAAGCGTCAAACGCAGGCCCTGGGCAAACCGTGGGACGGGGACATCACCTACGGGGAGTACCTGCGGACCCTCGATGCTTCCGATCCCAAGCAACTGGCCATCCTGCACTCGGCAGGCACGCTGTTCCGGGGCGCCGGGTACACACCTTTCGACGGCGAGGTCCCGGAGGACGTCATCCAATCGGCCATCGGGGCGCCGTATGCACACACCACCGCTCCGCTTCGCCGCCTGATCGACCGCTTTGTCCTGGTGATCTGCGAAGCGCTGAGCGGCGGGCACGCTATCCCGCAATGGGCCCGCGAAGCACTGCCGACGCTCCCGGAGATCATGGCGTCCTCGGACCAACTGGCCGGAAAACTGGAACGCCTGGCCCTGGACACGGTGGAGGCCGCCCTGGTGGCCAACCACATCGGCGAAGAATTCGGTGCCGTGGTGATCTCCGGGTCCAAACCATCCAACGGAAACGGCAACGGGAACGGCAACGGACCCTACGGCACCATCCAAATCCAGGAACCGGCCATCACGGCCCGCTGCGACGGTGAGCTTGAGTCCGGCACCCAGGTCCGGGTGAGGCTGGTGAAGGCCGATATTGCCACCAGGGAGATCCGTTTCGCCCTCGTCGAGTGACGCCGCCTCGGTGCCGATCCAGGGTTTGGGGCGGACAGAGGATAGACTTGGCATGTAGTAATGGATGCCCGGTCGTTGATTCAGTTAATTTTTGAACTCAACAAGCCCGCCCCTACGCGATCTTGAGATGTGCCCGCTGGTCACCAGTGCCAGTACTTAGATAGCCCGCGATCGGCTTCCACTGGAATTGCTTGCGCGCCCGTTCGTGCTCCGGTACGGCTTCGCCGCCGCCGTTGAGCATGCAGCGCCAATGCCCAAATGAATAAGGAAACTCCCTGTGAGTGAATTGCACACCCATGAAGTCCTGACGGACTCCACCGGAACCGAATCAATCGAACCCGAGGAAACGATCACCTCGGACGAGACGCCCCACGAGATCGAAGAAAAATCGTTCGCCGACTTCAATGTGCGCGCGGACATTGTGGAGTCCCTCGCCGACGCCGGGATTACCCACCCCTTCCCCATCCAGGCCATGACGCTCCCCGTGGCGCTGGGTGGCCACGACATCATCGGCCAGGCCAAGACCGGTACGGGCAAGACCCTCGGCTTCGGCATCCCGGTCCTGCAGCGGATCGAAGGCCAGGACGATCCCGGATACGCCAAGCTGGCAGTTCCGGGGGCACCCCAGGCCTTGGTGATCGTGCCGACGCGTGAACTCGCAGTCCAGGTGGCCAACGACCTCCAGACCGCTTCCCGGAAGCGCAACGCCCGGATCGCCACCATCTATGGCGGCCGTGCCTATGAGCCCCAGATCGAAGCCTTGCAGAAGGGCGTCGAGGTCATCGTTGGAACCCCCGGCCGCCTGATCGACCTCTACAAGCAGCGCCACCTCAGCCTGAAGAACGTCAAGATGGTGGTCCTGGACGAGGCCGACGAGATGCTGGACCTCGGCTTCCTGCCGGACGTTGAAACGCTCATTGCCGGCACTCCGGCCGTACGCCAGACCCTGCTGTTCTCCGCAACGATGCCTGGCCCCGTCATCGCCATGGCGCGCCGCTACATGACGCAGCCGACGCACATCCGGGCAGCGGACCCCAACGATGAGGGCCTGACCAAGCGGGACATCCGCCAACTCATCTACCGTGCGCACAGCATGGACAAGACCGAGGTGGTAGCCCGCATCCTCCAGGCCAAGGGACGCGGCCGCACGGTCATTTTCACCAAGACCAAGCGCACCGCCGCAAAGGTGGCCGAGGAACTCGTCGACCGCGGTTTCGCCGCCGCCGCCATCCACGGTGACCTCGGACAGGGTGCCCGCGAACAGGCACTGCGCGCCTTCCGCAACAACAAGGTGGACGTACTCGTGGCAACAGACGTTGCCGCCCGTGGCATTGACGTGGAAGACGTTACCCACGTGATCAACTACCAGTGCGTCGAAGACGAGAAGATCTACCTCCACCGCGTTGGCCGCACCGGCCGCGCAGGCAACAAGGGCACCGCCGTGACCTTCGTGGATTGGGATGACGTACCCCGCTGGGCACTGATCAACAAGGCGCTGGGACTCAATGTTCCCGAGCCGGTGGAAACCTACTCCTCCTCGCCTCACCTGTACACGGACCTGGACATTCCCGAGGGCACCAAGGGCCGTTTGCCCCGCGCCAAGCGGACGCTCGCCGGCGTCGACGCTGAAGTCCTTGAGGACCTCGGCGAAACCGGCAAGAAGAATTCCCGTTCCCGCGGCCAAGGCCGCGATGGTGGCCGGAACCGCAGCCGCTCAGGCAAGTCGGGCGAGGGCAAGTCCGGCGAAGGCAAGTCCGGCGATGCCGCGTCTGCCGAAACCAAGGGCGAGGGCGGACGCAACCGCACCCGCCGCCGTCGTACATCAAACGGCGAGGTGTCCACCAGCGCCCCGGCAGGCAACGAAACAGACGGCACCTCGGAGAAGCCCGCACGGACGCGCCGTCCACGCACGCGCCGCCGCAACGGCGAAGTGGTGTCCGGCGACGCGTCCGGCACCGCGCCGGCCAACGCCGAGGCCTGACACGGCAGATGGCTGGAACTGTTTGGGCGCCGGACGGCAGCAACCTGGTGGTGCACGCGGATAACGCGGACTTCCTCCCCACGCTGCCGGACGGCGCCTTCACGCTTATCTACGTGGACCCGCCGTTCAACACCGGAAGGGTGCAGCGCCGCCAGGAAACCCGCATGGTCCGCAACGCCGACGGCGACGGCGACCGGGTGGGCTTCAAAGGCCGCTCCTACGACACCATCAAGGGTGCCCTGCACAGCTACGACGACGCCTTCAGCGACTACTGGTCCTTCCTGGAACCCAAGCTCGTGGAGGCGTGGCGGCTCCTTGCCGATGACGGCACGCTGTACCTGCACCTGGACTACCGTGAGGTGCACTACGCCAAGGTGATGCTGGATGCGATCTTCGGCCGCGAATGCTTCCTGAACGAAATCATTTGGGCCTACGATTACGGCGCACGGGCCAAGAACCGCTGGCCAACCAAGCACGACAACATCCTGGTGTACGTCAAGAACCCAACGAGATACCACTTCGACAACGAAGAAGTGGACCGTGAGCCGTACATGGCTCCGGGGCTGGTCACCCCGGCAAAGCGCGAGCGCGGCAAGCTTCCCACCGACGTCTGGTGGCACACCATCGTGTCCCCCACCGGCCGCGAAAAGACCGGTTATCCCACCCAGAAGCCCGAGGGCCTGGTCCGCCGCGTGGTGGCCGCCTCCAGCCGCAAGGGTGACTGGTGCCTGGACTTTTTTGCCGGCTCCGGAACCCTTGGCGCCGTAGCTGCCAAGATGGGGCGCAAGTTTGTGTGCGTGGACCAGAACGAGCAGGCGATCGAGGTCATGCGCAAGCGCCTGGGCAGCAAGGCGCTGTTTCCTGAGGACTCAGGCGGTTCCCTCGACGAAGGCCTGCACAGCGTCGGCGATCATCTGCACGGCAATGGCTGACAACAGCGGACCGGCAATCCGCGTGACCACCACGGGCGCAGGCAACCAACGGTCCGTCAGCGGACCACCGCGCAGCCCGTGGCCAGCTCCTCGATCCGTGCCAGTACGCCCGGGTCCGTGACATTCTCGCCCAACAGGTTCGGTTTGCCCGTGCCGTGGTAGTCGGAGGAACCCGTAATGAGCAGGTCATGCCGTGCCGCCAGCCGGCGGAGGAAGGCCCGCCCCTCTTCCGGGTTGTCCCGGTGGTCGATCTCGAGGCCCAGCAGCCCGGCGTCGATCATTTCCCGGTATGTCTGTTCCCCTACGATGCGGCCGCGTGCCGCCGCTACGGGATGCGCAAAGACAGGAACGCCGCCTGCCGCCCTGACGAGTTCGACGGCGATGGCCGGGTCGGGTGCGTAGTGCTGGACGAAGTAGCGCGAGTGCGAGGTGAGGATGGAAGCGAAGGCTTCCGAGCGGTCTGCCACCACACCGGCGGCCACCAGGGCGTCGGCGATATGCGGACGGCCCACAGTGGCTCCCGGTGCCACGTGGTGGATCACGTCGTCCCACGTGAGCGGATAGTCCTCGGACAACAACGTCACCATGCGCTCGGCACGGGTGAGCCTCGCATCGCGGGACTTGTTGATCTCCTCCAGGAGACCGGGATGTACGGGATCGTGCAAGTAGCTCAGCAAGTGCACGCTGATGCCCAGTTCAGTCCGGCACGAGATCTCCATGCCGGGAACGAACGCCACACCCTTCGCCCGGGCCGCGGCCGCCGCCTGCGCCCAGCCGTCGGTGGAGTCGTGGTCCGTCAACGCCACCGCGTCGAGGCCCGCCTCCGCGGCCGATTCCATGACCCCGGCCGGAGTCTCTGTTCCGTCTGAAACATTCGAGTGTGCATGCAGGTCTATCCTCACTTTCCCAGCCTATGGGATGCGGGCTTGCTTGGCCGGTTGCGCCGTTGGCCTCCTCACGGAACTGGTGGGACGATGTAACGGTGAACGATGCCGAAAACACCCAGAACTCTGTGTCCCAGCCGTTGCAGGAGCGCGTCAACAACCGCTCCCAGCGGCCCACTTCCGATGCCTTCAAGGCGTTCATGGCCAGCAACTGGGCACCCGCCCCGCAGGTGACCCCTGCGCGCGACGCCGTTGCCGACCACGCCGCGCGCCGCCGTCGTGCCATTTCCGAACTGTTCAAGGGCGAACGGCTCGTAGTCCCGGCCGGACCATTGAAGGTCCGCTCCAACGACTGCGATTACCGCTTCCGCCCGCACTCCGGATTCGCGCACCTTACCGGCCTTGGCCTGGACCACGAGCCGGACGCCGTCCTGATCCTTGAGCCGGTGGCCGAGGGCAAGGGCGACGACGGCGGACACCACACTGCCACGCTCTACTTCCGTCCGCTCGCCGGCCGGGACACCGAACAGTTCTACGCCGACTCACGCGCGGGCGAGTTCTGGATTGGAGCCCGTCCCACCCTGGCCGAGTTCCAGGCACGTCTCGGCCTGCCCACGGCCCATATCTCCGAACTGGAAGTGGCCATCACCAAGAACGTCGGCGCACCCGAAATCGGCGGCATCTCCATCCGGCTGGTCCGCAAGGTGGATGAGAACATCGACGCCCTGGTGGACACCGCACGCTACAACACCGCCAAGGATCCGGAGAACCTGGACCTGGGCGAACTCGATGCCCTGGACGAGAAGCTCAGCGAAGCCCTCTCCGAACTCCGCTTGATCAAGGACGAGTGGGAGATCGGCCAGATGCGGATCGCTGTGGCCGCTACGGTTGAGGGCTTTACCGACGTCGTCCGGGCCCTCCCCCGCGCGTTGACCCACAAGCGCGGCGAACGCGTGGTGGAAGGCGCCTTTTTTGCCCGCGCCCGCGAAGAAGGCAACGAACTCGGCTACGACACCATCGCCGCGTCAGGCAACAACGCAACAGTCCTGCACTGGAACCGCAATACCGGAACGGTCGACGCCGGGGACCTCCTCCTGCTCGACGCCGGCGTGGAGGCCGATTCCCTCTACACCGCCGATGTCACGCGTACCTTGCCGGCCAACGGCACATTCTCCGACATCCAGCGCAAGGTCTATGAAGCCGTGCTCGACGCCGCCGATGCCGGCTTCGCGGCAGCCCGGCCGGGTGTGAAGTTCCGTGAGATCCACACGGCGGCCACCACGGTACTGGCCGAGCGGCTCGCTGAGTGGGGCCTGCTGCCCGTATCGGTCGAAGAGGCCATTAGCCCCGAGGGCCAGCAGCACCGACGGTGGATGCCGCACGGCACCAGCCACCACCTCGGCCTGGATGTCCACGACTGCGCCCAGGCCAAGCGAGAACTCTACCTGGACGGCGTGCTGGCCGAAGGCATGGTGTTCACCATTGAACCGGGCCTGTACTTCAAGGAAGAGGACCTGGCCATCCCTGCCGAATACCGCGGCATCGGCGTCCGGATCGAGGACGACATCCTCATGACTGCAGATGGTCCCGTGAACCTGAGCGCCGCGCTGCCCCGCAAGGCCGACGACGTCGAGTCCTGGATGGCCGGTATCTACCAGGAGACCGAAAGCTAGGAACACCACCACACACAAGGAAGGCCACCGGAAATCCGGTGGCCTTCCTTGTGTGCTTGGCTGCTACTGCTTGGCGGAATCGCCATTGCCGTTCTGTTGCCCGCCTTGTTCCGGCGCGTTCTGCCCCTCCGTGACACGGACGCCGTACTGCGGACGGCCGTCGGGAAGGTCCGGGTAGCGCATGGGTGAAGGCGCAGGGTTCTGCGCGGATTGGGCAGGGCGGGGTTCCGGTTCGCCTGGCTGCGGCGCACGCTGGCCATAGGGATCGTTCCAGGTGGACGGACGCTCGGGCTCCTGCCCGGGCTGCTGGAACGGAGTGTTCTGGGGGTTGTAGTTGCGGGCCTGCCCGGTGGCCGCCTGTGACGGGTTCATGGGCAGCTGTTGGAGGAGGCGCCGAGCCTCGTGGGCCGCTTCGAAGGCGACGATCACGTCATAGTTGGTGGCCACCACCTGGCTGGTTGAGGTGAAGTCGCGCTTTCCGCGTTGCGTGGCGTAGGTGACGATGCCGAACAACATGAAGAAAGCCGCACCCATCAGTACCGAGGTGATGATGGAGAACGGACCGCCCGCAGGCGTAAAGAAAGAGAGCATGACGCCAACGAACAAGCCAAACCACATGCCGCTCAAAGCACCCGAGAGCGCAACCCTGGGGTAGCTCAGGCGGCCGGTGACCCGCTCCACCATTTTGAGGTCGTTGCCAACAATGGACACCAGCTGCACAGGGAACTGCTGGTCGGCCAGATAGTCCACCGCCTTCTGGGCATCCAGGTAGGAGGTGTATGAGCCCACAGTGTCTCCTTGGGGGACGCTCCGGGATTCCTCAACGGCTTTTGGACCACCAAAAATGTTTGACATAGCCCCATTGTGTCGCATGGACATGTGTGGAGGCTGGAATTCAGCTAAAAGAGAGCAGACTCGGTAGCCTGTAAACATGAGCACACATCCCTCACGCGTCTTTGTCGCGCGCCTGCTCGGTTTGGACGTCTTCGACCCCTTGGGCGACCGTCTGGGCCGATTGCGTGATGTGGTCGTGCTCGCGAGGGGAACACGTGGAGCACCCCACGTGGTGGGCATCGTGGTTGAAGTTCCGGGCAAGAAGCGCGTTTTCGTGCCCATGACCCGCATTACCTCGATCGACCAGACCCAGATCATCTGCACGGGCCTGGTGAACCTTCGCCGGTTCGAGCAACGCGGCGCGGAGACCTTGGTGGTGGCGGAAATGTTCGACCGCCGCGTGACCTTGGCCGATGGCAGCGGCGACGCCACCATCGAGGACATCGCCATGGACCAGCACCGCTCCAAGGACTGGTTCGTGAGCAAGCTCTTCGTCCGCCGCGGGCACTCGCTGTCCCCGTTGAGCCGGTTGCGCCGCAATGAAACCCTCATCATCGACTGGGCCGACGCACAAACGGGCGCCCGCAACGAACCCCAGGCTGCAACCCAGTTCGTTGCCACGCACGAGGACCTCAAGCCGGCCGACTTCGCCGAAGCGCTGCAGGAAATGAGCGACAAGCGCCGCTTCGAGGTAGCCAGCGAACTGCAGGACGAACGCCTGGCAGACGTCCTCCAGGAACTCCCCGAAGACGACCAGGTGGAGATCCTTTCCGCCCTGGACGTTGAGCGTGCCGCCGACGTCCTGGAAGAAATGGACCCGGACGACGCCGCGGACCTCTTGGCCGAGCTTCCCTCAGCGCAGGCCGAGGAACTGCTTCAGCTCATGGAGCCCCAGGAAGCCGAGGACGTCCGCCGCCTCCTGGAATACGACGAGGACACCGCCGGTGGCCTGATGACGCCCGTTCCGGTGATCCTTCCACCTGAGGCAACGGTGGCTGAAGCCCTGGCGCACGTCCGCCGCGAGGAACTCTCACCCGCCCTGGCTTCCTCCATCTTCATTGCCCGTCCGCCGCTGGAGACGCCCACGGGCCGTTTCCTTGGCGTCGTGCACATCCAGCAACTCCTGCGATTCCCTCCCCCTGAGCCCCTGGGCAACCTGGTGGACAAGAACCTGGAACCGCTCTCGGACCAGGCCCACATCAGCGAAGTAGCCCGGACCCTGGCCACGTACAACCTCAACTCGCTTCCCGTCGTCGACGACGACGGCCGTCTTGTGGGGGCGGTGACTGTTGATGACGTGCTGGATCACCTGTTGCCGGATGACTGGCGCGCCCACGAGGACGACGCCCCTATAAGGAAACTTGGAGGCCGCATTGGCTGATAACAACGCCACCCGTTCAACCAAGTCTTCGGGACGTTCGGAAAGCAGCCTGGACACACCCCTGAGCGGCCGTCAGCGTATCCTGCCGAAGTTCTCACCCAACCCGGATGCGTTCGGCAACGCAACGGAGGGTTTCGCCCGTTTCATGGGAACGCCGCAGTTCCTGGTCTACATGACCATCTTCTGTGTGTTTTGGCTGGCCTGGAACACGTTCGCACCCACGGACTGGCAGTTCGACCGCATGGAGCTGGGCTTCACGCTGCTGACCTTGATGCTTTCCCTGCAGGCCTCATATGCAGCTCCCCTGTTGCTCCTCGCCCAGAACCGGCAGGATGACCGGGACCGCGTCTCGCTGCAGCAGGACCGCCAACGCGCAGAACGCAACCTCTCCGACACCGAGTACCTCACCCGCGAACTCGCTTCGTTGCGCATCGCGCTGCGCGAGGTAGCCACGCGTGACTACGTCCGCGCCGAGCTCCGCAGCCTCCTCGAGGACATCATCGACGCCCAGGAAGAGCTGCGGGAAGGCGAAGCGGTCGCGGAGGACGGCGAGTCGCCTCGCGAACGGGTCAAAGAGAAACTGAAGGAAAAGCGTGACAAGTCGCGCGGACCCAGGACCCAGCAAATCCCCAAGGTCCGCCCGCAACGGAGCGGCCCGCAGCACTCCAGCAGCAAGTCAGCACCTGAACACCCCGAAAGCCGAGCCTGACCCCATGAGTACCGCATCCACCGAGTCGCTTCATGCTGCCCTGGCGACCGTCATCGACCCGGAACTGCGGCGCCCCATCACCGAGTTGGGCATGGTCGAGGCCGTGTCTGCAGGCGACGACGGCGTGGTCCACGTGGTGGTCCTGCTGACGATCGCCGGTTGCCCGCTGCGCGAAACCATCACCGGCGATGCCACTGCGGCCCTCTCCAGCGTGGAGGGAGTCACCGGCGTCGAGGTGGAACTCAAGGTCATGACGCCGGAACAGCGGGACGCCCTCAAGGAACAGCTTCGCGGTCCCGGTGGGCAGCGCGGCATCCCTTTCACCAAGCCGGAGTCCCTCACCAAGGTCTACGCCGTAGCCAGCGGCAAGGGCGGCGTGGGCAAGTCCTCCGTCACGGTCAACCTGGCCAGCGCGTTGGCCGCACAGGGCCTCCGCGTGGGCATCGTGGACGCGGACGTCCATGGCTTCTCCGTGCCGGCCCTGATGGGCATTACCCAGAAGCCCACGCAGGTTGACGACATGATCCTTCCCCCGGTGGCCTTCGGCGTGAAGGTCATCTCGATCGGCATGTTTGTTGCGGGCAACCAGCCCATCGCCTGGCGGGGGCCGATGCTGCACCGCGCGCTGGAACAATTCCTCACGGATGTCTACTTTGGCGACCTCGACGCCTTGTTCCTGGATTTGCCTCCGGGCACCGGTGATATCGCGATCTCCGTGGCGCAGCTCCTGCCCAACGCGGAAATCCTCGTGGTCACCACACCGCAGGCAGCCGCGGCCGACGTCGCTGAACGGGCAGGTACCATCGCCACCCAAACGGGACAGAAGGTGGCCGGCGTCATCGAGAACATGTCCTTCCTGGAAATGCCCGACGGCGGCCGCATGGAACTGTTCGGAAGCGGCGGTGGCGCTGCACTCGCTGAGCGGCTGAGCTCTGCCGTCGGCGCCGACGTTCCCCTGCTTGGCCAGATTCCCTTGGACATCCGGCTGCGGGAAGGCGGCGACGAGGGCAAGCCGGTAGTCCTCACAGGAGGGCAGACCGCTGCTGCCAAAGCCTTGCAGGACATTGCCGGGAAGCTCGCAGCCCGTCCACGTGGACTCGCGGGGATGCCGCTGGGGATCCAGCCCCGCTGACGAATTGCTTTGTCAGGTGGCCTCGGTGTCGAACGGGGCGGCCTCGCCCTCGGCCAGGCGCTCAATGACGCGGGCTGGTGCTTGGGACTTCGTCTCAGCAGTCGCGGCCGCTACGGCGGCAGCTGCGGCGGGAGCACCTGCGCTCAAGGGCTTGGAATCCTCTTCGAAGAGCGCGTCCTTGATGATCCTGCGGGGATCATACTGGCGGGGGTCGTACTTCTTCCAGTCGACTTCATCGATGTCGATGCCGACTTCTTCCTTGATTTGCTCCCTGGCCCCGGAGGCCATCCGGCGTACTTCCTTGACCAGGTTGGCGAGCTTCTGAGTGTATTCGGGCAAACGGCTGGGACCGATGACGAGTACGCCGATAATGAGGAGGACTATGAACTCCGGGCCGTTGATTCCAAACACGCTACGAAGATTACCTTGTCTGTGAAGCCGCTCATAAACCGGCAGGGCGCAGCAAGGTCCTGAGGCCGCGCAGCAGCCTGTCGGACCACGTCTCCGCGGCTGGCACTTCCGGACTGGCCGCCATGGCATCGGCGGCACGGACCAATTCGGGGACGGCGTCATCCGCCTTCTCCGCCGGCAGGTCCGAGGAATAGCTGAGGATCCCCACGGGAGTCCGGTATACAGCACCCCAGGGACTTCCCTGGGTCAGGGTGAGCTGGGTAGTTGGTGGCTGGGATGCCGTAGGCAAGTGCTCTTCCAGAACGGTGGCATGATGTCCGTTGCTTTCCAGCTTGAGCTCCACCGCGGGGTGCCCGTTGTGGAGCGTCGCCTCCGCGGACGTCACCCGGAAACCCATCGCGGACAGCTCCGGGCAAGCCCAGCCTTGTTCGCGAAGCGAGGCGAGCTGGTCCGGCCCAAGGCTTACGGCCTGGGCCGTCTTGGCCCCTTGCTCCACCATGAGTTCCGCGGGACCACCCGTCACGGCCCCTGCTACCGAAGCGACGTTGCCGCCGGCCGCAGCGTGGGCGTCCGGCATGGGATCGCCGGCCACAGCGTAGGCGGACACTGCCAAAGCACCGGCGCTCACGGCCAGTGTGCCGGCCGCGACGCCGGCTATGCGCAGGCCCCTCCAGCCTTTTGAGGCCGGCCGTGGGTCATCGAAAGGTGAATCGGACCCTCCGGCCAAGTGCTGCGTCTGCTGCAGGAGCCGCTGCGTAAGGTCCTCGCTGGCCTGGGGCACAGCCGAGTCCCGCAGGCGCTCCAGGTATTGCTGCTCCCGCCTGAGGGCCAGGCGGCAATCCGTGCATTGGTCCAAGTGCCCGGGGTTCCGGGAATGGCGAAGGTCAGCGATTTTGCGCCGGGGCGGGGGCCCCGGTACCGAGTGGCGTTCCGGCATTGACTGCCTAGAGGATGCCGGCGATGCGGGGCATTTTCAAGCGTGGCTTGCGTGCCCCTGCCGACCTCGGGTCGCGGTGGGCGAGTTTCTCGCGAAGCATGGTACGGCCGCGGTGGATCCGGGACCTGACGGTTCCCAGCTTCACTCCCAGCGCTTCGGCCACCTCGTCATAGGACAGGCCCTCAAGATCGCACAGAACGACGGCGGCGCGGAAGTCCGGCGGCAATTCCTCCAAAGCGCGCTGGACATCAAGGTCCAGGTTGTTGTGCTCGAAGCTCTGTTCCGGTCCCGGCTCCCGACCGGGAAGCCGTGACTCAGCGTCTTCGGCAAGGGCATCGAAGCGGATGCGGCTCTTGCGGCGGGCCTGATCGAGGAACAGGTTGGTGGTAATGCGGTGCAGCCAACCGTCCAGGGTTCCGGGCTTGAAGTTCTCCAGCGAGCGGAAGACCCTGACGAAGACCTCCTGGGTGAGGTCTTCGGCGTCGAACTTGTTGCCGGTCAGGCGATAGGCAAGGCGGTACACCTTGGCGGAGTGGTTGGTGACCACTTCCTCCCAACTGGGCATGACCCATTCAGCAGCGGCCTCGTGGCTTTCCGATGTTTGGACTGGCGCAGCATGCGATGCCGGCATCGTCCACTCCCCTCAAACTGTGGTTCACCGGAGTCCGGTGCCGCCCAACGCGTGGGTGAACGGATATATATCATGTCAGGGTTGTCTGGGAATTTCCTGATCGGGCTTCACATTCCCCGCACGGCGCAATCCGGGTCCGGCCGCCTGCCCGGACACAGCCTCCGCCGGACCACGATCGCCGGGTTTGCAGGCCAAAACACAGTAGTCTGGTAGGGAAAACCCCTCCACGCGGAAAGCGGATCCTCCATGAGTGCCGACAAGTCAACCAGCTGGTCCTATGCAGAAAACCTGCCTGCAGAGGACGAGGTCTTGCTGCGTGCCCGCGAACGGTCCTTCGAACTGGGCGTCAGCCCCATCAGCCCGGGTGTCGGCGCGGTCCTGACTGTCCTGGCCGCGGCATCAAAAGCGCAGACAGTGGTGGAAGTTGGCTCGGGCGCCGGCGTTTCCGGCGTTTGCCTGCTGCGCGGGCTGGGGCCCCAAGCGGTACTGACCACCATCGACGTCGACGTGGAACATCTCAAGGCCGCCCGTGAGGCCTTCCTCGAGTCCGGATCCCCGGCGAACCGGATCCGCACCATCTCCGGCCGGGCCGCCGACGTCCTCCCCCGGCTGACCGACAACGCCTATGACCTGGTCTTCATCGATGCCGACAAACCGAATTTTCCGCGCTATGTGGACCAAGCCGTGCGGCTCCTCAAGTCACGGGGCACGCTGGTGATCAACGATGCTTTGGATAAGGACAGGGTCTCCAACCCCGCCGCCCGGGAGGCCACCACCGCAGTCCTGCGACAGGTTGGAAAGAGCATTCGGGATGACGACCGCCTGGTCTCGTCCATGCTTCCCACAGGCGACGGCCTCCTGGTAGCAGTCAAGAAATAGCAATTCGGCTTTTGGGGCGTTGATAACTGCCCGGCAAAACAAACTGACCATGCTTAAACAAAAACAAGGCCCGGCATGCGCCGGGCCTTGTTTGGTGCATCTATTCGGTAACGCCCACCAGGCATTCCTTGAGGTTCTCCGCTTCGGCGGCATTGAGCTCAACCACAAGCCGCCCACCGCCTTCGAGCGGCACACGCATAATAAGGCTGCGTCCCTCTTTGGTCACTTCCATAGGGCCGTCGCCAGTACGTGGTTTCATAGCCGCCATTAGGAAAATCCCCTCCATTTGTCCCAAGTCACGCCCAACCCGGCCGGGCTGGATCCGCGTCGCAATTGCAGCCGGCGGCAACGCTTGGGAGGCCGCCTTGGCCGGGCACTTTTCGGTGCTTTTGTCCTTGCTCGTATTCCATTATCCCGTACTTACCCGCCCGTAGCGAATCAATGGACTAATTCACGGCGGGTAGTCTCCGCCTCCGGGCAATTGTGCCCAGGCCCAAAGCCACACCACCCAGACGATCTGGAGGAGCAGGAACATGACCACCACGGTGCCGCGGTATGCCTTTGATTTCGAAAGCAGTGCGGCACCCAGGGCCAGCGGAAAAAGGGGCAGCAGCATCCGGAACGTACTGGTCTGCGGGTGCAGGAAGACCAACAGGTAGCCCATGTAGCACGCGCACCAAAGCCGCAGTTCCATTCCCAAGGCCCGGACCGGCTTCGACACCATGGCCAACACAAAGAGGCCAGCAAAGACGAACGGGGCGAGGACACCCAGAACAGGGCCGAAGAGCATGCGTCCGGTATCAAACCACGGTTTGAAGGGCACCAGTTCATCGCCCCGCCAAGCGGTCTCAGTACGGGTGTAGGCCGCGGGATCACCCGTCACCGCCCAGGCAATCACCGGCCAGGCCAGCGCGGCAGCGCCGGTGATGAACACCAGGACAGCCAGGGACCACAACGACCCTTTCGACGTGGCCGCATCGCTTTGCCGTGCTGGACCGAATCGCTGCCATAGCCGCCACACCAGGAGCAGCCCAAGCATCGCAGCAAAGGGAACACCCGTTGGCCGCGAGAAGCACATGAGGACCACCACGGGGATGGCCGCAACGTAGCGGCGCCGCACCACCAGCAAGAGCGAAG
Organism: Paenarthrobacter sp. NPDC089988; assembly: GCF_044748465.1. NCBI lineage: Bacteria > Bacillati > Actinomycetota > Actinomycetes > Micrococcales > Micrococcaceae > Paenarthrobacter > Paenarthrobacter sp. NPDC089988. Next base: position 256,854 of record NZ_JBIVGD010000002.1, on the reverse strand, counting down.
CGGCCAACAAGAGCAGGTTCAACGACTCCGCGTACGGGACCTGGAGGATCGGCGAGATGGGAAACGTGGAAACGAAGACCACTCCCCACATGGCGGCACGCCGGCCCGTCACTTCCCGGAACAGCCTGAAAATCACCAAGGCGGCGCACAACCCCGCGACCATGGCGATCGCGGTCAGGGACTGCAGCGTGCCCAGTCCGGTGATGGCGCCAAGGCCCCGCGCCAGGAAGGGGAACAGTGCGTAGAACGCCCAGGCGTTTTCCTTGACCACACCGTTCTGGTCAACAGGCAGCTCTGAGGGATAGCCGTTGTCGGCGGCCTGCTGGTACCACCGACCATCCCAAATGGTGATGAAATTCCAGTAGTCCGGTGCCGGCGGGAACCACGGGTTGGTCCCTTGATGGATGGCGGCGGCCGCAAAAATCGCTGCACTGACGAGCCTTGCGGCCACGTACACCAAGGCCACCTGGACCCACCACGGCCAGCCGGCAACCCGGTTGCCGGCCCGGGAAATGGCGTTGCCTAGACGGGCTGTGGCACCCTCTACAGCGGGCGCAGCCGGAAGGGGGCCACTCATTGTGCTGCCCGCACGGATCCATCGCCGTCCGGATCCGTCGGCAGCAGACCCTTGAGCCGCTCAATCTCACGGTCCTTGGCGAGCAGCTGGTCACGGAGTTCGTCGAGGACCTGATCCACTTGGTCCATGCGGTAGCCCCGCAGCCCCAAGGCAAATCGCAGATCGTCAACGTCGGCGGCGTCGACCTGGCCCGGAAGGAGGACCGGGGGCAGGTTGGGCGTGGGATCGTCGAGGCCGGCTCCCAAGGAACGGCCGCGGACAATCCCTGCGCCGAAGAACAGCGCCGCCCCGACGAGGACGATTGCGAGAAACACGAGGAAAAAGCTCACAGGGACCATCGTGCCAGAAAGGAATCCCTACTCCGGGCGTTGTTCCCCCGTGGGCGACGGCAAAGGCGTTCCGTGGAGCACCCTATGCACGGCGTCCGCAGGGTCGTCCACGAGCTGGATGAGATCCAGGTCCTTCTCAGACACCATGCCTTCGGCAACCAGCGTGTCCCGGATCCATTCGATCATCGGACCCCAGAAGCGCACCCCCAGGAGCACGATAGGGAACGACGTGACCTTCCGCGTCTGGACCAGGACCATGGCCTCGAAGAGCTCGTCGAGGGTGCCCAGTCCGCCGGGGAGGACCACGAAACCTTGCGCGTACTTCACGAACATCGTCTTCCGGGCGAAGAAGTAACGGAAGTTGATGCCCAGGTCCACCCATTGGTTGAGTCCCTGTTCGAAGGGCAGCTCAATGCCGAGGCCCACTGAGACGCCATTGCCTTCGACGGCGCCCTTGTTGGCCGCTTCCATGGAACCCGGTCCGCCACCGGTGATGACGGCCACCCCGGCTTCGGCCAATTTCCGGCCTACATCAACCGCCATCTCGTAGTACTCGGTGCCGGGGCGTGTCCGGGCAGAACCAAAAACGCTCACCGCAGGACCAATGTCCGCCAACGCTCCGAAGCCCTCGACGAATTCGCTTTGAATGCGCAACACGCGCCACGGGTCTGTATGAATGAATTGTCCCGCGCCGCTGGTGTCCAGCAGATGCTGGTCGGACATACCGGTGTCAGCCTGTTTACGACGCAGTTCCAGTGGGCCTTTGTGTTTAGCTGGCGCAACCTGTGATGGAAGTGGTGCGCTGCTCCCCACGCGACCATTCGCGTCGGGGCTGGGAACTGGGTGCTGGCTGATACTCATTGCCCAAGGCTAGCGCTATTGCAGGGGTGCACTGCCCGTTGACCGGTGTGTTTGCATTGCAGTCTGATATATCGCTGGAAGGCAGGTTTCTGTTCAGTCACGATCTCAAAGAACTTGCCGTGACCGTGGTCATATTTACTTACTTGTTCGCTAGATTCGAGCTATGACTACTCAAGTGTCCGGCGATGCGCTCGTCTCCCTGAACAGCGTCAACAAACACTACGGTCAATTGCACGTCCTTAAAGACATCAACCTTCAGGTCAAGAAGGGTGAGGTCGTAGTGGTCATCGGACCTTCCGGTTCCGGTAAGTCCACTTTGTGCCGTGCCATCAACCGTTTGGAAACGATCGACGACGGCGACATCTCGATCGACGGAAAGAAGCTTCCCGAAGAAGGCAAGGAACTCGCCCACCTGCGTGCCGACGTCGGAATGGTCTTTCAGTCCTTCAACCTGTTCGCCCACAAGACGATCCTGGAGAACGTCACCCTGGGCCCTATCAAGGTCAAGGGCGTAGCCAAAGGCACCGCAGAGCGGGAGGCCATGGCGCTCCTGGAGCGCGTGGGCGTTGGGCATCAGGCACCAAAGCTTCCCGCCCAACTCTCAGGCGGCCAGCAGCAACGTGTCGCAATCGCCCGCGCGCTGGCCATGAAGCCCAAGGTGATGCTTTTCGATGAACCCACCTCGGCTTTGGATCCCGAAATGATCAATGAGGTCCTGGACGTCATGATCCAGCTCGCCAAGGAAGGCATGACCATGATCGTGGTCACCCACGAGATGGGGTTTGCCCGGAAAGCGGCCGACCGCGTGGTGTTCATGGCCGACGGCCAGATCGTCGAAGATGCCACCCCTGAGGAATTCTTCACGAATCCGCAGAGCAGCCGTGCCAAGGACTTCCTGTCCAAGCTCCTGACCCACTAGCTCCGCGTCCGCCCGCACCCAGGCGGCGAGGAAACGCACCCGGCCGTATAGCGGCCTACCAATGAAAGGAACGTCATGAAGTCTCTGATCACCCGGAGGAAGTCCCTCCTGGTTGCTGCATCGGCTGCTCTCGCCATCTCGCTGAGCGCCTGCGGCGGTGGCGGCAGCTCCACCACTCCCCCGGTTGCCTCGGCGAGCTTTGAAGCCGGCACCACCATGGAGAAGCTCAACAAGGCCCAGAAGATCACCATCGGCACCAAGTTCGACCAGCCGCTCTTCGGCCAGAAGGGCCTGGACGGCAAGCCTGTTGGTTTCGACGTTGAAATCGGCAAGGCCATTGCTGCCAAGCTGGGCATCCCGGCGGACAAGATCGAATGGGTCGAGACCGTTTCGCAGAACCGCGAATCGTTCATCGAGCAGGGCCGCGTTGACCTCGTCATCGCTACGTACACCATCAACGACGCCCGTAAGGAAAAGGTCTCCTTCGCCGGCCCGTACTACGAGGCCGGCCAGGCGCTGCTGGTGAACAAGGACGACAACTCCATCACCAAGCCTGAGGATGTCAACGGCAAGAAGGTCTGCTCGGTCACGGGCTCCACCCCGGCAAAGACCATCGCCGAGAAGTACGGTGCTGAAGTTGTTCCGGCCGCTACCTACACCGCATGCCTGGAGCCGCTGCGCAACAAGCAGGTTGTTGCAGTGACCACGGACAACGTGATCCTGGCCGGCTACGTGGACAAGGAACCGGACGCCTTCAAGCTCGCTTCTGATGAGACCTTCACCAAGGAGCCCTATGGCATCGGCCTGAAGAAGGACGACACCACCTTCCGCAACTGGATCAACGACCAGCTGGAAGCCCTCCAGAAGGATGGCGACTACAAGAAGGCCTGGGAAGCAACGGCAGGCAAGGTCATCAAGACCACGCCTGAACTTCCTGCCATCAACCGCTACTAGTCGGTGTCCGGTAACTGCCGCCGCTCCTCACAGGGCGGCGGCAGTTATTGAAACCAAGGACCCTGTTCCGTGATTAGCTGCAGCCAAAGGAAGCCATGGACGCCGTCATAGCAAGCCTCCCCCAATACTGGGACGGATTTCTCCGCACCCTCTATCTCTCCGTCATTTCCGGAGTCATCGCCCTCGTCGTTGGCACCGTCCTCGCCGCCATGAGGGTTTCGCCTGTTGCCGCATTGCGCGGCTTCAGCATGTTCTACGTGGAAGTCGCCCGAAATACTCCACTGACGATCATCTTCTTCTTCTCCGCCATTGTCCTTCCCCGGCTTGGCATCAAGTTCGACCAGTTCGAGGTCGCGGCCATCATTGCCCTGAGCTCGTACACCGCAGCGTTCGTCGCCGAAGCCGTCCGCTCCGGTGTGAACAGCGTTCCCGTGGGCCAGGCTGAAGCAGCCCGAAGCATCGGAATGACCTTCGCCCAGGTCCTGGGGTTCATCGTCCTCCCGCAGGCCCTCAGGACGGTGGTACCTCCGTTGATCAACATTGTGATCGCCCTGGTGAAGAACTCCTCGGTAGCCGGCGCCTTCTTTGTCCTTGAACTCTTCGGCTACGGCCGCAAGCTCTCCAACGACTACGGCGACCAGGTCCTGTGGATCCTGCTCGGCGTGGCGTTCTTCTACCTGCTGATCACCGTGCCACTTGGTCTCCTTGCGCACTTCGTCGAACGAAAGGTGGCGATTGCCCGATGACATCGGTCCTGTACGACGTCCCCGGCCCCAAGGCCCGCCTCTATTCGCTGCTCGGATCAGCTGCCGGCATCCTGATCATCCTGGGCGTCCTTGCCCTGGCGGTCACGACTCTTGCGCAGCAGGGAATTTTCGACGCCGACCGTTGGGAAATCTTCTACGGCCCCATGGCTCCGGACGTCTGGAACCTGATCGGCCAAGGCATCGTTTCCACGCTGGTGGCAGCCGCAGTGGCCGCCGTCATCGCGTTCCCCCTGGGGATTGCCCTCTGCCTGCTCCGGATTTCGCTCATCTCCTGGATCCGGGTTCCAACGCAGGTTGTCCTGGAGTTCCTCCGCGGCATGCCCGTGGTCCTCATGATGTTGTTCGTGCTGCTGGTTTTCGCTACTGGCCAGTTTGTCGCAGTCGTCGCGGGCCTGGTCCTTTACAACGCAGCCATCTTCGCAGAGATCCTCCGGGCCGGTATCCAATCCCTTCCCAAGGGACAACGTGAGGCCGGTTTGGCGATCGGCCTGCGGAGCTTCCAGTCTCGGATGATCATCGAGTTCCCGCAGGCTACCAGGCGAATGCTTCCGTCCCTGGTGGCCCAGCTCGTGGTCCTCCTCAAGGACACCTCGCTCGGCTACATCGTCGGCTACGAGGAACTGCTCCGCAAGATCCAGATCATGGCCGACTTCCTCGGCCCGGACTTCCTGTTCCCGGCGTTCTTCGTGGGTGCCGCCATCTACATCCTGATCAACCTCACGGTGTCCCGGATTGCCATCTGGATTGAACGCCGCGGGTCCAAGAAGGCGGCGGGTGGGGTGGCCCCCGCAACGATCCGCACAGGCCTTGAAGGCACCGGCAACGATCCCGTTGCCCAGAATGTTGTTCCGGCGCCGGAGCACAAAGATACTTCGGGCCCAAACAAGTAGCAGCCACTCGGGCAACCAGGAGGGGTCCCCAGCCATGGCTGGGGACCCCTCCTCGTCTTTCAGCCGTTCGGTGTCTATTGCCCCAGCCACGTCCGCAGTGCACGCAGGCACTCACGGATGGCGCCGGCGTCGACGTGTTCGTTGTCTTTGTGCGCCAGCAGCGGATCTCCCGGCCCGAAGTTCACCGCCGGGATGCCCAGCTCGCTGAAACGCGCGACGTCGGTCCAGCCGTATTTGGGCTTGGGCTCGGCTCCCACTGCCGCAACGAAGGACGCTGCGGCAGGGTGGTTCAGTCCCGGGCGCGCTCCGGCTGCGGCGTCGGTGCGGACGACGTCGAAGCCCTCAAGGAGTTCGCGCACGTGCGCCTCGGCCTGGTCGGGTGTCTTGTCCGGCGCAAAGCGGTAGTTGATCTCCACCACGCAGCGGTCAGGGATAACGTTGCCCGCGGTACCGCCGTTGATTTTCACGGCGTTGAGGCTTTCCCGATAGTCCAGGCCGTCAACGTTGATGGTCCGTGGCTCATAGGCGGCCAGCCGGGCGAGGATGGGCGCTGCGGCGTGAATGGCGTTGCTGCCCATCCAGGCACGCGCGGAGTGGGCGGTCTCCCCCAGAGTAGTGGCCTCGAAACGGCTGGTTCCGTTGCAGCCACCCTCCACGGTTCCGTGCGTCGGTTCCAAGAGGATTGCGAAATCGCCGTCCAGCAGGTCCCCATGGTTGCGGACCAAGCGGCCCAGGCCGCTCTTTACGGCTTCCACTTCCTCGTGGTCGTAAAAGACAAAGGTGACGTCCTTGTCCGGCTGCCGACCGCCGTCGAACAGTGTCGCCGCCAGGGCGAGCTGGACCGCCACGCCGCCCTTCATGTCCGTGGTCCCGCGGCCGTAGAGCACACCTTCGCCCGGGACGCCTGACTCCCAGGTCGCAGGAACGGTCCCCAACGAGCCCGGCACGGTGGGCAGCGGAACCGTGTCCAGGTGGCCAGCCAGGATGACCCGCTCGGAGCGGCCCAGTTCAGTGCGGGCAATGATGGCGTCACCATCGCGCACCACCGTGAACTGCGGGATCGCACGCAGGGCGGATTCCACGGCGTCGGCGAGTTCGGTTTCGTTCCCGGAGACGCTGTTCACGTCGATGAGCGCGGCCGTCAGCAAAGCGACGTCCTGGCGCAGGTCAAGGAGGGCAGGTGCAGGGTTCAGGGTCACCCTTCCACCTTAACGCCATGGCGTTCACCCCTTCGACGGGAAATGCGACCTCCCAGTCCGTGGAACGGGTTTCAGCAGCGCTGCACGTGATCGATACACTTGGCCCCATGACTGAAACTGCTTCCTCTGCTGTGCCCACAAACGCGCCCGTTAACGACCGATCGGCCTACGGATTCGGCCTCGCCACGATCGCTACCTCGGCCTCCGGGGAAGCAACCGTGCTGGACGTCTGGTACCCCGCTCCCTCGCTCGGCGTTGCCGCCGACACCCTCCGCGACGTTGAAAATGCCGACCCCGCCCTCGCCGCCCTTGCCGAAGAAGGCAAGGATGCCGACCGCGGTACCGAGCAGAAGGTTGTCTTCGCACAGATCGACCTCGACGCCGCCCCGGCGGACACCGCCGACGCCTACCTCCGCCTGCACCTGCTCTCGCACCGCTTGGTCAAGCCGAACAGCATCAACCTGGACGGCGTCTTCGGAAAGCTCCCCAACGTCGTGTGGACCAACTTCGGCCCGGCAGCCGTGGAAGGCTTCGAACTGACCCGCGCCCGCCTGCGCAAGCGCGGAAACGTAGTTGTCTATGGCGTGGACAAGTTCCCCCGCATGGTGGACTACGTGGTTCCCACCGGCGTACGCATCGCCGACGCAGACCGCGTCCGCTTGGGTGCGCACCTCGCCGAGGGCACCACCGTCATGCACGAGGGCTTCGTGAACTTCAACGCCGGAACCCTGGGCACGTCCATGGTTGAAGGCCGCATCTCCGCAGGTGTTGTGGCCGGCGACGGTACGGACGTCGGCGGTGGCGCGTCCATCATGGGCACCCTCTCCGGTGGCGGCAAGGAAAAGATTGCTTTGGGCGAGCGGGTGCTGCTCGGCGCCAACTCGGGCGTCGGCATCAGCATCGGCGACGACTCCGTGGTGGAAGCCGGCCTGTATGTCACGGCAGGCACCCGTGTCCGCGTTCCGGGCCCGAAGGACGAGAACGGCGAGGACACCAGCAAGATCATCAAGGCCGTGGAACTCTCCGGTGTTCCGAACCTCCTCTTCCGCCGTAACTCCACCACTGGTGGAGTGGAGGTCCTGCCGCGGGCAGGCCAGACCGTGGAACTGAACGAGGCACTGCACGCCAACTAGCGGGAGAGAGACCATGCGCCGCTTGCGCCGCGCCACTGTGGCGGTGTTGGCCTTGGCCCTCGTGGCAGGCGCCATCTACGCAATAGTTGCAGTGCTGCAGCGCTCCGAGACCCTCGTCTCGGAGCGCTGCGTTGCTGTGGTGGGAGCCGAAAGCTACGAACTCGCCACCGACCAAACTGCCAATGCTTCGCTCATCACGGCCATCTCCGTCCGCCGCGGCTTGCCTCCCCGCGCTGCAAGCATCGCCCTTGCCACGGCCATGCAGGAGTCCCGGTTGCGGAATATCAACTACGGTGACGAAGCGGGGCCCGATTCCCGTGGCCTCTTCCAACAGCGGCCATCGCAGGGCTGGGGCACCGAGGCCCAAGTCATGGACCCGGTCTACGCGTCCAATGCCTTCTACGACGGGCTGGTCAAGATCCCGGGCTACGAAGGCATGGAGGTCACCCAAGCTGCCCAGGCCGTCCAACGTTCCGCCTTCCCCCGCGCCTACGCGCAGCATGAGTCCATGGGCCGCGCCTTTGCGTCTGCACTGACGGGCCATTCCGAGTCCGCTTTGAGTTGCGAACTCCGGATGCCGGACGCGGCAGGTGACCCTGCCGCCGTCGTCAATGAACTCACGACGGCGTTCGGCACCCAGGCGAGCAGCGTCGAGGGACGCTCGGTGCGCCTGGACATCACGGGAACGCAAGCCTGGGCCATCGGGCATTGGGCGGTGGCGAATGCCAAGGAGCTGTCCATCACGCAAGTGGACGTGGCAGGCCATACCTGGAACCGGGAGAAGCGCAACGGCTGGACAGAAGCGGCGGCGCCTTCGGATACCGTGACCATCACGGTTTCGGCCCCCACGACATAACGCCTGATCAGGCGAGCAGCTCAACCACCGGTTGAACGTAGCTGCGGAATACATCCGGCTGGGACAGCAGCCGGTGGCTCATGATCATGGTGCTGGGTTCCAGGTACCAGGCGCGCGGCTCGTTGAGCGGCAGCTCGATGATGGTGAGATCGAAGTCGCGCGAGCTCCGGCCAACTTCCAGCAACCGGTCCTCCACCATCTCGTTGAGGACGCTGGTGATCCCGTTCGCTTCGCGGGCAGCCTCCATGTCTGCGTATTCGTCGATCCTGTCGGTGGCCCAGCCCAGCGCCGAACCGAAATGGGCTTGCAGGACGCGCTGGAGGGCAGGCGAATTTCCGAAGGCCTTGAAGCTCGGGGGCGCCAGCTCCAGGGCAGGTTCGGGATAGGACTTCACGAGCTTCTCCCACCAGGCTTCCCACTCCGTCTTCAGCGCACTGATGCCGCCAACGTCCGAGGTGAGGTGGCGGTGGTCGGCGTGGCGGACCTTGGGAGAAGCATGCGAGAGCATCGGTTTCCCGGCGCCGTCGAGTCCGGCTACATCACGCAAATACAACGCGATGAGCATCGGCCCGGACGTGTCCATGGTGATGCGCCATCCCGGGCCGCCTGACTCATGCATCCGAATTCCTCCCTTGGGCAGGTTCCCGACATGTCCCAGTCTATTCCCGAAGCGCCGCCACGTTAACGGCGGAGGCGCAACCGCTTTGGCCTAGCCGGCCGCAGGAACAGCGTCAAAGACTGCCAGGTGGGCCGTCAACACGTCACTGCACATTTCCGCCGTCATCCATTCCGGCTGCAGCAGCGCGTGCATGCACAGTCCGTCCAGGGTGGCGAGCAGCCGTTCGGCCTCGGTCACCAGGTTTTGCGGCGCTCCAGCCTCCCCAGGGCTCAGGAGGACGATGAGCTGGCCCACGACGGCGGCGACGGACCGGTGGCTGCGTTCTGCTTCGGCGGCAAACACGGGGTTGATGCGGGCAGCGTGCCGGAACGCCATCCACACACAGGCGTCGACGGCCGATTCCTCGTCAAGGGGAAGGAACTGGCCCAGGAGATTGAGTACCGAGGCATGGCGTTCCGGGCTGCCTGCGGCGTGATCCCGGACAGTATCCAGGGCCGCCCCCAGACGGGCCGTGATGCGGTCGATGACGGTTCCAAAAGAGAACACCAGGAGTTCGTCGCTGCTGGAAAAGTAGTGCCGTACGGAGCCCACGGCCAGCCCTGCCTCGTCGGCCACTTCCCGGAGGGATGCCCTTTCCAAGCCGTCGCTGGCTATGATGCGGAATACTGCTTGGACGACTTCCTGGCGCCGGGCTTCGGCATCAACAATTTTGGGCACCAGTATTTTCTAGCACGAACGTGCTTCAACACCGCTCAACACTGAGCGGCGTGCCTCTACTTTCGGATAGCGTAGACACCATGAAAATTCTTGTCACGGGTGGCACCGGCTACATCGGTTCGCACACCGTTTTGTCCCTCCAGGAAGCCGGCCACGACGTCGTCGTCCTCGACAACCTCGTGAACTCCAGCGAAGAGTCGCTGCGCCGGGTCACTGAGTTGACCGGCAAGACCGCCGCCTTCCACGAGGTGGACTTGGTGGACGAACCCGCCGTCGAGGCCGTGTTCGACCAGCACAGCATCGACGCAGTGATCCACTTCGCCGGCCTCAAGGCCGTCGGTGAGTCCGTCCAGGAACCGCTCGCCTACTACTACAACAACATTGTAGGCACCCTGAACCTGCTCCGCGCCATGGACAAGCACAACGTCCGTTCCATCGTCTTCAGCTCCTCGGCCACCGTCTACGGCGAGCACAACCCGATCCCCTACATCGAAAAAATGGAGATCGGCGCCAACAACCCCTACGGCCGCACCAAGGAACAAATCGAGGACATCCTCTCCGACCTTGGCAACGCGGACGACCGCTGGCATATAGCACTGCTGCGCTACTTCAACCCGGTTGGGGCTCACCCCTCAGGCCGGATCGGCGAAGACCCCCAGGGCATCCCGAACAACCTCGTGCCGTTCATCGCCCAGGTAGCCGTGGGCCGCCGCGAGAAACTCATGGTTTTTGGTGGCGACTACGACACCCCGGACGGCACCGCCCAGCGCGACTACATCCACGTGGTGGACCTCGCAGATGGACACGTCGCCGCGCTGAACCACATCGCCACCCGCGCCGGTGTGCGCCGCTGGAACCTCGGTTCCGGCAAGGGTTCCTCCGTACTGGAAGTCCTTCGCTCCTTCGAAAAGGCCGTTGGGCAGCCGATCCCCTACGAGATCACCGGGCGGCGCGCAGGCGACCTCCCTGCCTTCTGGGCAGACGCCTCGTCGGCGCTGGCCGACCTCGGCTGGTCCACCACCAAGACCGTGGACCAGATGTGCGAGGACCACTGGCGTTGGCAGAAGAACAACCCCTACGGGTACAACGCGTCCTAAAACCAACGCGGGGTCACTTAGAGCCCAATTCGGGCCGCCTGATGGGCCGTAAGTGACCCCGCGATGCTTGTCCTGCGCCTTTTGCCCCGCGGCGATTAACGACGTCGGGGGGCCCCCCCCCCCGGGGGGGGGGGGGCCCCCCCGGTATTTGGGGGTTTTTTTGGGGGGGTATGAGGGGCCCCCCCCCCCC